>JBILNA010000061.1:0-4937 GCA_044375255.1 Candidatus Planktophila sp. | reverse complement strand
GCAAATTTGGATTCTTGCTAGAGGCCTTTAATTATGGACCGCCTCCACATGGTGGAATTGCATTAGGGCTAGATCGCGTGTGCGCATTGCTAACCGGTTCAGATTCGATTAGAGAAGTAATTGCCTTTCCTAAGACAGCAAGTGGTGGAGATCCATTGACTGGCGCTCCCACTCCGATTACTCCTGCTCAGCGAAAAGAGAGCGGAATTGATTGGGTGCCACAGGCTAAAAACCCGCAGGGTAGTTAAGGGTTCAGGTAGGCTAACAGCATGGGTCCAGGTGGAATTGCAACAATAATCGCAGCGTCATCACTCGCTGTCATTTCAATAGCTATTGCCTACGTCGTTATTCGTATAGGCCGTCTGGTTGATGAGGCCAAGGCTTCACTCAAGGCACTTACAGATGAAACAGCACCTTTGATAGATGAGGTTCACACAACGGTAACTTTGGTCAACGGACCACTACATAGCATCAATCGAGTGACAAAAAATATTGAAGAGATGAGCGACAAAGTATCTGAAGCCACTCAAGGTTTTATGAACAAGAACGGTTCTGCTGTAAAGGTTGCAGGAGCTATTCTTTCAGCGGCGCAGAGCAGTAAAGGGCGCGCCAAGAAAAAGAAGAAGGCTGAGTGATCTTCACTAGTGGAATCCGCCGAGATCCGTTCGCGCTGGCTGCGCTTCTTTGAATCTGATAACCGTCAAGGGTTAACTCACACCGTTGTTCCGTCAGCATCTTTAATTGCTGACGATCCAAATCTTTTGCTGGTTAATGCAGGAATGGTTCCTTTCAAGCCTTACTTTTTAGGTGAAGTTACACCGCCATACAAGCGAGCTACCTCTGTTCAAAAGTGTGTGCGAACCTTGGATATTGACGAGGTTGGCAAGACAACTCGTCATGCTTCGTTTTTTCAAATGTGCGGCAATTTTTCATTTGGTGATTACTTCAAAGAAGGTGCGATTGCACTAGCCTGGGAACTTTTAACCCGACCAATCGCAGATGGTGGTTACGGTTTCCCAGAGGAGAAACTGTGGGTAACCGTTTATCTTGATGATGACGAAGCTGCTGACATCTGGCATAAGCAGATCGGTGTGCCAAAGGAACGTATACAGCGTCGCGATATGGCCGACAATTTTTGGTCAATGGGCGTTCCTGGACCTTGTGGACCTTGTTCAGAGATTTATTATGACCGCGGCCCTGCCTATGGCGTTGAAGGTGGACCGATTGCAGATGAGAATCGCTACCTAGAGGTATGGAACTTGGTTTTCATGCAAAACGAACGCGGCGCAGGTGGTGGAAAAGATAGTTATCCAATTCTGGGTGAACTTCCTGCGAAGAGCATCGATACTGGTTTGGGTCTTGAACGCACAGCAGCGCTATTGCAAGGTGTCGAAAATATCTACGAAATTGACACCACTATGCAGATTCTAAAGCGTGCCTCAGAGTTAACAGGCGTTAAGTACGGGGTATCGGAAAAATCAGATGTTTCCCTTCGTGTGATTGCAGATCATGCCCGAACTTCTGCAATGCTTATAGGCGACGGGGTTACGCCAGGCAATGAAGGTCGTGGGTATGTTCTACGCAGAATGATGCGCCGTACAATTCGTAATATGCGATTACTTGGTTCTATGGATCCAATTATGTCCGAACTTACAGTGGCAGCTATCGGTGCTATGGGTCCTCAGTACCCAGAACTAGTGTCAGACCAAAATCGAGTCTTGACTGTAAGCGCTTCAGAGGAAGAAAGTTTCTTGCAAACACTCAAGAGTGGAACCCAAATCTTCGACTTATCGTCTGCTGCTTTGAAGAAGAGCAAGAGTTCAGTGTTGCCGGGAGAAGATGTATTCAAACTGCACGACACCTATGGCTTCCCATTTGATCTCACCTTAGAGATGGCCCGTGAAGAAGGCTTAAGTGTTGATGAGGATGGATTCCGCCGACTCATGAAAGAACAGAAAGATCGCGCAAAGGCTGATGCAAAGGCTAAGAAATCTGGACACACAGATGTTTCTGTATACCGATCAATTGCCGATAAAAGCGGAAAAACGGAATTTTTAGGCTATTCCAACATTAGTTCCGAGTCTAAATTAACGGGAATTTTGGTTGATGGTGTTGGCGTTGCTTCAGCAGTAGAAGGTGACGATGTCGAAATCATTCTGAATCGCACGCCGTTCTATGCCGAAGGTGGAGGACAACTTGCAGATGGTGGAAGAATTACTTTAGGCAATGGCGCAGTAATCGAAATCGATGATGTTCAGTCCCCAGTCCCCGGAGTGTGGGTTCACCGTGGTCGAGTTCTAAACGGAACTGTTGAAGTTGGGACCGACGCTCTTGCAGAGATCGATTCCGAAAGACGAGCTGCAATTTCAAGAGCACATACTGCAACGCACATGGTTCATAAAGCCTTTAGAGAAGTACTTGGTGAGACCGCAACTCAAGCTGGATCTGAAAACTCACCCGGTCGTTTCCGTTTTGATTTCCCAGCAACGGGAGCCGTTTCGGCATCGGTGCTGGATGATGTTGAATCACGCGTTAACTCCTTGTTGTTGGAGAACTTAGAGGTTACTGCTGAAAGCATGTCGCAGGCCCAAGCGAGAGAAATCGGCGCTATGGCTTTGTTTGGCGAAAAGTATGGCGATGTTGTGCGAGTTGTAAGTGTTGGTGATTGGGCACGTGAGCTTTGTGGAGGAACACACGTTCAACGCTCTGGCCAGCTAGGAGTAGTAAAGCTTCTTGGAGAATCTTCAATTGGTGCCGGAGTGCGACGCGTTGAAGCCTTAGTAGGGGTCGATGCTTACAAGTTCTTGGCCCGCGAGCATATTTTGCTTAACTCCTTAACTGAACTGATCAAGGGTTCTCGTACAGAAGAGTTACCCGAGCGAATTTCAGATTTACTTAACAAGATGAAGGATATCGAGAAGGAATTGGCTGCAGTTCGTTCGGCTCAAGCTCTTTCTCAAGTAGGAGATCTGGGTAAGTTGGCAACTACGATCAATGGCCACACTTTTATTGGTTCGGTGATGAGTGACGGAGTTTCAGGGGATGATTTAAGAAAGATTGCGATAGACCTTAGGTCTATACATACTAATTCTGTGATCGCGTTGCTGAGCAACAATGAAGGAAAGCCTGTACTTGTAGTGGCAGTCAGTGATCAATCTCGCGCTGCGGGTGTGAAGGCAGGTGCTTTGGTAAAGATCGGCTCGACCGTTCTAGGTGGTGGCGGTGGAGGTAAGGATGATTTTGCTCAAGGTGGTGGCACTAATGCAGAAAAATCATTAGATGCTATAGCCGCGATCTCGCAATCACTTATTGGGTAGATGATGCAACGAGGACGTCGAATCGCCTTTGACTTTGGTGATGTCCGCATTGGAGTTGCCACAAGTGATCCGGATTCGATTGTTTGCTCACCTTTGATCACATTGAAAGCAACTGATAACTCTTTGCTAAAAAGTATTTCTGCGATATTGCATGAAATTGAACCGGTGCAAATCTTCGTGGGTAAGCCAGCGCTATTAAGTGGCAAAGAGGGTGCAGCAACCGAGAAGGCTCTGCAGTTTGCGGAACTATTGCGTGGTATCACAGATGTTGAAATAGTCATGATTGACGAGCGTCTATCCACCGTAAGTGCTGCCAGAAATTTAAGAGAATCGGGTAGGAGCGCCAAGGATTCAAAAGATTCGATAGATATGGCGGCAGCGATAGGCATTCTTGAGTTCGCTATTGATCTTGAGAAGAGAAAGTAGTGAGTTCTTTAAAGAGAGTAATTGGTGCAGGTCTGGTTGTTGTGCTTTTTACCTTCTCACTTTTTCTTGTACGTTCTCAATCAAGCAGTTCACCTGATTTTGACACCGTTGAATCTGTGCAGGAGTTGCCAGAAATTACAATTGAGATCCCGCAGGGAGCAACAGGATCACAGATTGCTGCAATTCTCTTCGACTCCGGGGTTGTTAAATCTTCACAGGCTTACTTTCGCGTGGCCGTAGGGGATCCCCGTTCACAAAAGGTTGCACCTGGCAGTCATCGACTAACTCTTAAGATCTCAGCTCGCCAGGCACTGGAGCAACTATTGGATGCAGAACGTATTCCTAATTTGATCCGAGTTGCAGAAGGCGCTTGGAAGAGTGAGGTACAAACAGCTTTCATTGATTATGGTTTCACAAAGTCAGAAGTTAACAGCGCTTTCTCTGCGCTTAAACTTCCGAAAGGTTTTTCTAACAGCGAAGGTTTGATATTTCCGGCTCAATACTCTTTCCCAGAGGGAACTTCTGCGAAGTCAGCAGCGCAAGCTACGGTAGATAGATTTAGTGCTGATCCATATGGGCGTAAGTTGCTGCAAGGGAATAAGGATTTTTCACCTCAAAAGCTTCTTACTATCGCATCGATTGTGCAGGCTGAAAGCACTAATGAAGATTTCGCGAAGGTTTCAAGGGTTGTCTACAATCGTTTGAAGCTCGGCATGCCGCTGCAAATGGATTCCACTGTTCACTTCGTCATGCAAGCTCGGGGAGACATTTTTCTCAGTCGAAAATCAACGATGTTGAACTCCCCATACAACACCTACCGAAAGTATGGTTTACCCCCAGGTCCCATTTGCAGTCCAGGCAGCGACGCAATTAAGGCAACTCTTGAACCTATGCAAGGGGATTGGTTGTATTTCATAACTGTTGCCCCAGGTGACACCCGATTCACATCAAGTTTCGACGAGTTCAATAATTGGAAGATTGAATACACAAAGAATCGAAAGGCAGGGCGCTTTAATTGATTAATGCAGCTGTTTTGGGTTCACCGATCGCACACTCATTGAGCCCACCTTTGCATTCATTGGCCTATGAGTATCTAGAGATAGCGGCGCGATATGAAGCGATCGAGGTAAAAGCCGGAGCGCTTTCAGATTTCTTATCCACGACTGATAGAAATTGTCTTTCTCTAACGATGCC
>JBILNA010000060.1:0-4989 GCA_044375255.1 Candidatus Planktophila sp. | reverse complement strand
CCTGAAACATAGTCACCAAATTCTGCTGTGTCAGAAACTGACCAGCGCTGCTTTGCAATTCCACCTTCGTACATAAGGTCAACAATCAACTTAAGTTCGTGCAAGCACTCAAAATATGCAACCTCTGGCTGGTATCCCGCTTCAGTCAAAGTTTCAAATCCGTACATCACTAGCTGTGACGCACCACCACAAAGAACTGACTGCTCACCAAATAGATCTGTTTCAGTTTCTTCTGTAAATGTTGTCAGAATTCCGCCTGCACGAAGTCCGCCGATTGCCTTTGCATATGAAAGCGTCAATGGCCATGCATTGCCTGTTGAATCTTGTTCAACCGCAACAATTACAGGAACGCCGCGACCAGCCGCGTATTCGCGACGCACAAGGTGTCCTGGACCCTTTGGTGCAACCATGCAAACATCAACTGACGCAGAGGGCTTGATGTAACCAAAACGAATATTGAAACCATGTCCGAAGAACAATGCATCGCCATCCTTTAGGTTTGGCAAAATTGATTCTGTATAAATGTGACGCTGTAAGTGATCAGGCGCAAGGATCATGATGACCGTTGATTCCTTTACAGCTTCAGCTACGGATACAACGCGGAGACCTTCAGCCTCTGCCTTTGCACGAGAAGGTGAGCCGTCCTTTAAGCCAACTCGAACATCAACACCACTGTCACGCAAGTTAAGTGCATGGGCATGTCCTTGTGAGCCGTAACCGATGATCGCGACTTTGCGACCTTGGATGATCGATAGATCAGCATCCTCTTCGTGATACATCGTTGCTGCCACGGTATTTCTCCTCATCGTCCTTTGTAGTGTGTGCCTGGGTTGGTTTTAGTTTTGGTAATCGGCCTGACCGCTGTCAGCGGTAGGAATACTTTGAGTGCTAAGGGTACGGTCTGCCAGAGAACCGCTGCCACGTTCGATCGCTACTAAGCCTGATTGAGCCAATTCCCGAATGCCAAAACGCTCAAGAGCGTTAAGTAAGTCACTGATCTTGGCAGCATCCCCCGTTGCTTCAACGGTCAAGGATTCTGAATCCTCATCAACAATTACTGCGCCATAGGTTTCTAAAACAGCATCAACATCAAATCGATTTTTCGATGTTGCCGAAATCTTTGCCAAAAGTAGTTCAGCTTGGATTGAATCATCGAGTTTTAGTTCGGCGATATGAATGACGTTGACCAACTTATCTAATTGTCGAATAACTTGCTCTAGCGAGTGGCTTTCAACGTTGATGACAATAGTCATTCTTGAAATATCAGGGTTTTCAGTTGGACCCACAGCCAATGAATCAATGTTGTAGGCACGTCGAGAAAAAAGACCAGCGACGCGTGCAAGTACGCCAGGTGAGTTTTCAACCAGAACTGAAAGTGTATGAGTACTCATTAGAGCTCCTGTGAATCCCAGTCGGGCGCCATTTCACGCGCAATCTTAATATCATCATTTGAGGTACCAGCAGCAACCATTGGCCACACCATTGCATCACGGAAGACTCGGAAATCTACAACCACGGGTTGATCATTGATTGAGTTAGCTTGCTTGATGATTGCATCAACATCTTCTGGGCGATCACAGGTTAAACCTACGCAACCCATTGCATCAGCAAGTTTTACGAAATCTGGAATTCTTTTTGATTCTAGGCTGGTATTTGAGTATCGGCCCTCATAGAACAAAGTTTGCCATTGGCGAACCATTCCTAAAGATTCATTGTTGATAATTGCAACCTTGATTGGAATATTGTTCAGGGCGCATGTTACGAGTTCTTGATTAGTCATCTGGAAACATCCATCACCATCAATTGCCCAAACAATTTTGTCTGGTGCGCCAACTTTGGCACCCATGGCTGCAGGTACTGCATATCCCATAGTTCCAAGACCACCAGAGTTCAACCAAGTGCGAGGATTTTCATACTTAACAAATTGCGCAGCCCACATTTGATGTTGTCCAACACCTGCAACATAAATTGCCTCTGGTCCAGTAAGTGCGCTGATGCGTTCAATTACATATTGAGGAGACAAAGAGCCATCTTTAGGAGTGTCATAGCCAAGTGGATAAGTAGCACGCAACTTGTTCATTGACGCTAGCCACGGAGCAAGATCTGCACGCCCCTTTGCAAATTCAGCCTTTACCGCAGGAATAAGTGCGGCAATGGTGTGCTTGAGATCGCCCACAACAGGAACATCTGCGAAGCGATTCTTTCCGATTTCGGCAGGGTCAATATCGGCATGAATAACCTTTGCGTTTACCGCAAATGTAGAGAGCTTTCCAGTAACACGATCATCAAAACGTGCACCTAAAGTTATAAGTAGGTCTGCCTTTTGTAGCGCTGTAACTGCACCAACGGTTCCGTGCATACCAGGCATTCCAAAATGTTGAGGGTGGCTGTCAGGGAAAGATCCCAACGCCATCAAGGTTGTAACAACAGGTGCTCCAACTAATTCAGCTAGCTGCATTAACTCCTTTGAAGCATTGGATTTAATAACGCCGCCACCAACATAAAACACTGGCTTAGAGGATTGCGCAATAAGTGCAGCTGCATCTTTTATCGCCTGGCTAGTTGGCTCGATTTGTGGATGGTAACCAGGAAGAGAAAGTTGGCTTGGCCAGACAAAATCGGTTTCTTTTTGCAGTGCATCTTTTGCGATATCTACAAGAACCGGGCCTGGACGACCAGAGGATGCTAAATAAAAAGCTTCTGCAATTGCACGTGGAATATCTTGTGGATCAGTAATCAAATAGTTGTGCTTTGTAAAGGGCATTGTGATGCCGCGAATATCCGCCTCTTGAAATGCATCAGTTCCGATTGCAGCTGAAGGCACTTGACCAGTGATTGCAACCATAGGTACAGAATCCATTGCAGCATCTGCGAGTGGTGTAACAAGATTTGTAGCTCCAGGACCAGATGTGGCGATACAAACTCCCACACGACCTGTTACTTGGGCATAGCCAGTTGCAGCATGTCCTGCGCCTTGTTCGTGTCGAACCAAAATGTGGCGGATGCTGCTATCAAAGATTGGATCGTATGCAGGAAGAATTGCACCGCCTGGAATCCCAAACATCACATCGACGCCGGCAGACTCCAAAGATTGCACGAGTGATTTAGCTCCACTCATCTTCTTGCTCATATCCATCTCCTTTCAAACATCTAAATGAAAAAACCCCCAGATATAACTGAGGGTGGCGCATGATCAATAACAGATCACGCGCCTTTAAATCACCACCACAACTGTTGTGCTCATGCCCTTATTCTCCAATGAAGCAGGCTCAAGGTCAAGGGTTGAGATGTAGATCTCACATTTTGGAATATTGCTGATGAGTTGAAAGGGCCCTACTCGCAGACCGCACCCTTTGATGCTGAGCCGACCAGCTTTGAAAACTTAGCAAGAACTCCACGGGTGTACTTATGTTTCAAAGGTTCCCAACCAGCTTTGCGGGCTTCTAACTCTGCTGGTTCTACCAATAAATCAAGGGTTCGTTTCACTGTATCGATACGCACAATGTCTCCATCTTTAATGAAAGCAATTGGTCCACCATCAACGGCTTCTGGTGAAATATGTCCGACACATAATCCTGTTGAGCCACCAGAGAAACGTCCATCAGTTAATAACAAAGTAGATTTTCCAAGTCCAGCGCCCTTAATTGCTCCGGTAACCATGAGCATCTCGCGCATTCCTGGTCCACCCTTCGGGCCTTCATAACGAATCACAACTACATCGCCTGCTTTAACTGTTCCATTTTCAACCGCATCCATCGCGGCTTGTTCGCGTTCAAACACTCGTGCAGGGCCTTCGAAGGAATCAATTCCGATTCCTGCGGTTTTACAAACCGCACCATCAGGAGCAAGTGATCCACCAAGAATGGTGATTCCAACATCTTTAGATAATGGGCGATCTGCTGGATGAACAACAACGCCATCTGGGAAAGGTGGATTAATGTCAGCTAAATTTTCAGCCATTGTTTTTCCAGTAACAGTCAGTGTGTCACCATGCAAGTAGCCAGCATCCAACAGAATCTTAAGAACTACTGGGATGCCGCCGACTCGATCTAGATCGGTCATAACAAACTTTCCAAATGGCTTTAAGTCGCCAAGCAATGGAACTTTCGCACCAATTCGATTGAAATCTTCTAGGGTTAAATCAACTTCAGCTTCGTGCGCGATTGCCAAAAGGTGAAGTACGGCGTTTGTGGACCCACCGAGTGCCATCAAAATTGTGATTGCGTTTTCAAAAGCCTTCTTTGTCAAAATCATTCTGGTGGTAATACCCAGACGAATTAAGTTAACAACGGCTTCGCCAGACTTAATTGCATACGTATCGCGTCGGCGATCAACCGCCGGAGGTGCTGCAGATCCTGGCAACGAAAGTCCTAACGCTTCACCAATAGCTGCCATTGTGTTTGCTGTGTACATTCCACCGCAGGCACCTTCACCTGGACAAATCGCTCTTTCAATCTGATCAACCCGATCTTTCGTAATCAATCCACGAGCACAAGCACCAACTGCTTCAAATGCATCGATAATCGTTACATCTTTGCCATCCACTTGGCCTGGCAAAGTTGAACCTGCGTAAACAAAAACGCTTGCAACATCTAAACGCGCTGCTGCCATCATCATTCCCGGAAGTGATTTATCACACCCTGCAAATGTAACCATGCCATCAAAGCGTTCTGCATTCATCACGGTTTCAACTGAATCAGCAATGATCTCTCGCGAAACTAAAGAGAAGTGCATTCCTTCATGTCCCATGGAAATTCCATCAGAGACCGAGATGGTTCCAAACTGCATAGGGAAACCGCCTGCTGCCAAAACGCCTTCTTTAGAAGCCTTAGCTAAACGATCGAGTGACATATTGCATGGGGTGATTTCATTCCACGAGGATGCAATTCCGATCTGTGGCTTCACCCAATCTTCATCACCCATACCAACGGCTCGCAACATTCCACGCTGTGGTGCTCTTTCCATTCCATCGGTAACGACATGGGAACG
>JBILNA010000058.1:0-5140 GCA_044375255.1 Candidatus Planktophila sp. | reverse complement strand
GAGAATGTCGGGGGTTCGAAACCCTCACCGCCCACAGTTAGATTTTTTTGACCTTTTCAAGTTCCATTTCCTGATAACGAATCAAGGTGAATTCAGCCTGTGTTCGAACTATTTCATCTGATGATTGTGTAGCCTGCAGGAGCGGGGCAACTATCGGTTCGCCGATCGCGCACAAAAACCTAGTCAAACCAAATTGAGTATCGGAATCACCTCGTCCTAATTGAGAAATCAAAATCTCAACTAAAGCTGGTTTATCTGCATCCGTAGCAAGAACAGAGGCCGAGCGCCAGGCAGTTGATGCAACAAAGTCATCTGCGTCGAGCAATAGATCAAGAGTGATAAGCGAGTAGTTTTCCTTGTCACCAATTTTTGACAGCGTATGTAGAGCTTGACTTCGTGACTGAGGATTTTCCGATTTCAATTCAGGAATCAGGCGTTGCATAACCGCCTCTCTTTCCTGTCTCATCAGTGCCCACGACAGGGTGTCCCTTACGAAAAAATCAGATTCGCTTGCACATTGCCTTATGAGAACTCCAATGTGTTCAAGATTTGGATAAGTTCCAGCAGCAAGTGCGGCCTTTAGTCGTACAGATTGATCGGGCGAGTTCAGAAGTTCTTGTAGGGTCGCCATGTAAAAACTTTACCAGCCCTTAAGTCTAAGATTCATCCCATGAGCCAAAAGCATCATCCATTACAAACACTTATGTCATCACCGGCAGGAATGCGGCGGATGCTCAATCTCTGGCCACCATTTCTTTTTTCTGGAATCACTGTCTTAGAAATTTCTAAAGACTTTCGGCATGCAAAGGTTCGACTCAAGAAGAAGTCGATTACCTCTAATTATGTGGGAACACTTTTTGGGGGATCACTATTTTCAATGACCGACCCATTCTTCATGATTATGATCATGAAGAATCTGGGCAAGAAATACATCATTTGGGACAAGCGCGGTGAAATTGAATTTGTATCACCAGGTCGTGAAACTGTTTATGGATGCTTTGACATTACAGATGAGGATCTAGCCGACATCAAGGTTGAGGTAGAAAAAAGTGGAAAGTATCTGAAATGGTTTGAAGTCGAACTTAAAACTGCGGATGGAGCGGTAGTTGCACGCGTGAAGAAGCAGATTTACTTCAGAGACACAGCAATCCAGAAAGACGGTAAACTTTGAGCATGTCTGAGACCGGAACAATCGAGCGTTTGCGGGCTTATCGCAAGACCTATATTGCGATGTTGGTCTCTTCAGCTCTTAGCCTCATAGCCTCGCTTGTTCTTTCAATCGATGCAATTAAGTTGGCCGCCGAACCATCTGGTCCACTCTCCTGCAACATTAACTCTGTTTTATCCTGTGGAACAGTCGCAAAATCGTGGCAGTCGCAACTTCTGGGTTTCCCAAATTCATTTATTGGCTTAATGACTGAGCCGGTTGTCATAACTGTCGCAATCGCAGGACTTGGACTTGTTACCTTCCCCCGTTGGTTTATGCGCGTAGCTCATGTTGTTTATGGACTTGGTTTAGTTTTTGCTCTCTGGTTGCTATCTCAATCATTCTTTGTAATCAACGCGCTGTGCCCTTGGTGCCTCTTGGTTACTGGATCAACAATTACCGTCTTTGCAACAATTACTCGAGTAGTTCTTTTAGAAAATACCTGGAATTTTTCCCCAGAGCGCCAAGAGAAAATTGTTGCGTTTCTGGATAAAGGTTGGGGCCGCGTAATCTACACGGGAGCTTTCGCCACCATCACGATAGCAATCATTGTGAAATATGGAAATAAGCTGTTCTCATGAAAGCATCCCAAAGCGACCAGCGTTCAATTGTAGATATTGCTCGATTCGATCAGCAGGCAAACTCTTTGCGCCACAAGGCGGCAAACCTTCCTGAACTAGCTGAATTAACAAGCACCACAATTAAGTCAAACAATGCTCGTGATCTTCGCATCGCTGCCGAAACCGAATTAAGTGATGTTAAGCGTGAACTACTGCGCGCCGAAGGTGATGTAGAACAAATCGTTTCTCGCATTACTCGTGATGAGGCACGACTAATTGGTGGCTCTGCAACTCCTAAAGAATTAGAACAGCTACAGCATGAAGTCGGAACTCTTGGGGCTCGACGAGCTGAACTAGAAGAGGTTGAACTTGAAATCATGATGCGAGTCGATGCAATCAATGAGCGCATTACATCGCTAAAGGCAGAGGAAGCAGAACATGCTGCAGTCATTGCCGATCTTGAAATTCGCAAAGAAAACTCACTGACAGTTATTCACAAAGATCTGGATGCAATTGCGAAGGATCGAGCCGAAACGGTTCAAGGAATTGATAAAGCCTTGGTTGACTTATACGAAAAAATTAGAGAAACCACTGGTGGCGCTGGAGCAGCAGCGCTTTCTGCTGGTTCATGTATGGGCTGCAACCTTTCGGTTAACGCCGTCGAGCTAAAGCGAATGTCAGATTTAGCCGAAGATGAGGTTGTTCGCTGCGAAGAGTGCCGTTGCATCTTGGTTCGCGGGGTTTAAGTGGCGCGGCATTTTCTGTTAACCGCCGATGGTGGATCTCGGGGCAATCCTGGTCCTGCTGGTTACGGTTCAGTCATCACGGAAAATGGAAAGATAGTTGCCGAGCTGTATGACTTTATTGGCGTGGCAACAAATAATGTTGCTGAATACAGTGGATTAATTGCTGGATTGACCGCCATTAATGAGATTGATTCAACTGCAACTGTTCAGGTCAAGATGGACAGTAAACTTGTCGTCGAGCAAATGTCAGGACGCTGGCAAATCAAGCATGCCGATATGCGAGTTCTTGCCCAATCTGCTCGTTCTGCACACAACCCATCTTTAGTTACCTATTCATGGATTCCACGTGATGAAAATTCGCATGCTGATCGCCTTGCAAATAAAGCCCTGGATCAACAATCTGGTGGCGGAGAAGTAGTGCAGGTTCAACAGAATTACCTTACCGAGCGCTTATTGTCACAAGAAAAAGCAACGACCATTTATTTGATTCGTCATGGCGAAACAATTTTGACTCCCTTTAAGAAGTTTTCAGGCGATGGTCCCTTAAATCCTGAGTTAACTTATATAGGCCTAGAACAAGCCGAGAAAGTTGCTGCTGCCGTTGCACAGTTAAACCCCGAAGTAATTATTTCTTCTCCGTTAAAGCGCACGGCTCAAACAGCAGAAGCACTTTCTAAAAAAACTGGGTTGCCTATTGTTTTTGAAGAAGCGTGGATCGAATGTTCTTTTGGAATCTGGGATGGACTTTCAATCGATGAGGTTAAAGAAAAGTATCCAGCTGATTATCATTCCTGGATTTCATCAACCGGTTTTGCACCTCCGCAAGGAGAGTCGTATGACGATGTTGCATTGCGTATTGACGCAGCTCTGAGTCAGATTGCCTCTGAATACCCAGGTCAACGCGTTGCAGTTATTACTCATAACGGCACCATCAAGTCGGCGGCTAAAGTAGTTGTTGGCGCACCTGCGGAAAGTATTTTCCATATTGATGTTTCACCGTGTTCAATCACTACGGTAAGCATTTGGCCAAGTGATGGCCTAAGGGCACTTCGAACCCTCAATGAACAGGCACACCTGCGCTGAGCTACTTGATTACGCGA
This sequence comes from Candidatus Planktophila sp., assembly GCA_044375255.1. Classification (GTDB taxonomy): domain Bacteria; phylum Actinomycetota; class Actinomycetes; order Nanopelagicales; family Nanopelagicaceae; genus Planktophila. The sequence goes on along the minus strand of JBILNA010000058.1, from coordinate 1,527 downwards.
TAAGTCGCAAGAGTCGCATCGCTTGCATAGGCAATGCGCACACCAGCTTTTTGTGTTGCAGACAAACCAGTAAGAATTGCTTCTGTAAGAAGTTCACCGGGTGCAACAACTGCAACACCTGGAGGATATGGCGCAATTAAGTCAGCACTTATTCGCCCAATCGCTTGGCTAGCTGAAACAAATTCAGTATCCGCAAAGTAGGCATCTCGCATAGATATCGAAACTGTCGGAACAATTGACCAACTCAGTGAAGTTTGTGTTGGACGAGGGACAGACTGAAGATTTTTTAGAATTGGTACCAGAGCATTTGTTAGAACCGAAAAATCAGCAGCATTGTCGGCAAGGGTTGCCAGAAAAACTATGGTGTCTCGATCAGCCATCTCGACTCGGATATTGGCTTTCTGAAGCTCCTTTTCAACATCGATTCCTGAAACACCAAGAACATTGGCGCGCAGCACAATCTTGACTGGATCAAAGCGACCTACCTCAAAACTGTCACTATTTAAAAAGATTTTTTCAGCAAACTTGGATTGCACCTGATTCTTGAAATCATTGACATACTTTAATAAATCACCGGTTAACTCGTCGCCCCGGTTTTGTAGTAAGGCACGGCAGCCATCAATAGATGCAAGCGGTGCGCCAGCAGGTGAAGTTGTGTGAGTTGTTTCAAAACTTTGCTCGATCTTTCCAAGGTCAAGCAACTTTCCTTGGGCCAGCAAAAGAGCAGATGCGCTGTAACCAGGAAGTGCCTTATGAACACTTGTGATTAGAGCATCTGCCCCAAGTTGCAATACATGGCGCGGAATCTGTGAGTTAAATCCAAAGTGCGCGCCCCATGCTGCATCAACAATTACAGGAATTGAATGCTCGTGTGCTTTAGAAATCAGCGCAGGTAATTCTGAAATTGTTCCAAGATATCCAGGCTCAGTTAGAAGTAGCGCAATTGGTTTTTGAGCTAAAACTCTTTCAAGCTCTGAAACCGGAATACCTGTTGGAACACCAGTTGCTTCATCTATGTCAGGGGTCAACCAAATTGGTTCTAAACCTGTAAGGACAAGAGCACTTAAAACAGAGCGGTGAGCTGTACGGGTGATTGCAACTTTGTCACCAGGTTTTCCCAGCGCCAAAATAATCGCTTGGTTGGCGTGCGTTGATCCACCAGTTGAAAAGCGGGCGTAATCGGCGCCCCACAGTGATGCGGCTAACTCTTCAGCCTTCTTTAAAGTTCCTTCAGTTAACTTGATTTCATCCAATCCACCATAGAGCGGAGTATCTGAATCAACCACCGCGCCTAAGCCAGCATCTAAGCGATGCGCCTTCTGCTTGTGACCCGGAATTGTGAATGCTGTGCGCTGGGTTTCGAAGTAGCTTAAATAAGCATCTAGAAGCGGTGCGCTCTTTCTTAACTCAGAGTTCATTGTGTAAGCCTAACCAATGGACTGGCCAGTACGAAATGATGGCTTAGACTTTACCTATGACAACACTTACCGCATTGACTCAAGAGCGTCGGTTGGTTACCACTATTCC
>JBILNA010000057.1:0-5156 GCA_044375255.1 Candidatus Planktophila sp. | reverse complement strand
ACCGTCGTCCAACCTCAATCGCCGCTTTTCCACCAACACCTGCATCCACTTCATCAAAAACATATGTTCCTATCGGATGTGTTGATGCAATTACCACTTCTAGTGCCAACATCACGCGAGACATTTCCCCGCCTGAGGCTCCCTTAGCTAATGGAACGAGTGGAGCATCTTTGTGACCCTGAATGTACATCGAAATCTCATCGCATCCTTGCGAAGTGAAATCCGATTCCTTAGGTGCTGAAAAATCACAAGGCTCAACCTTTGCAACAAAGGCTGCGTGCGGCATAGATAGCTGCTGAATCTCGCCAGTCACCAGAGTTGATAACTTAGCTGCAGCCTCAATTCGAGACTGGCTTACTTTTTTGGCTTCGCTCAGTAAAACTTTTTTTATCGATGTAAGTTCCTTCTCTAACTCCTGCAGTCGAATGTCTCCACCTTCAAGATCAGCAATACTTTCAGAGGAATTCTTAAAACGAAGATGCAACGCCTCTATCTCAACCTCTAGCGAAGCGCTACCCCCGAACTTCTTTACTAAAGCATTGAACTGGGACTTTCGATTCTGCAGAAAATCAAGGCGAGCAGGATCGGCCTCTAGCCGGGATAAATAGCTATTGAGGGAACTCTGCGCATCAGCGACAATGAAAAAACCTTCACTCAGTTGCTGGTAAATCACTTCTAATTGCGGATCCTTTGAACGTGCTGCTTCCATGGATCGTCGAGCTGAACCTAAGGAAGTTAAAGATCCTGCCTCCTCATCTTCAATTGCAGATGAAGCAAGGGTTGTGGCTGTTCGTAACTCTTCAACGCTAGAAAGTCGTGCAATCTCGCCCTCGATCTCGGCGTACTCCCCCGCATTTGGATTAAGAGCGCTGAACTCCTTGGCGAACTCCCGCAACTCGGCCAACTCTTTATCCCTGGCGGCAATGCTTTTCTTCAACGCTTGAATACGATCCTTCATATCGTGATAACGATTTAACGCCGCTTGATAATCACCCAAGTCAATCGAACCGAATCGATCAACCAACTCTCTTTGTCGAGAAGCCTTTGTAATTGTGTGATTTGCGGATTGACCATGTACTTCGACTAAGTTTTCACCGAAAGATGCCAAGGTTGAAGCGGTAGCACTTACACCGTTTGTAGTTGCCTTACTTTTTCCATCTGCACTGACTGTGCGAACAACAATTAGTTCACCATCTTCGATCAGCGCATCTTCAAAGATCAACTCTTGCGCTTTTGGAATCGAGAATTTTCCACTTGCAACAAGTCGCTCCGAACCTTTGCGCACTAGCGAACTGTCTGCTTTGCCGCCCAAAATCAAGTTCAGAGCGGTTAAAATCAGGGTTTTTCCGGCACCCGTTTCGCCGGAGAGAACTGTTAAACCCTTAGAAATTTCAAGAACTGAATTATCAATAACACCTATTGATCGAATAGTTATCTCTTCGAGAAAGGTACGATCACTCACCACGCCAGCCCTCAACAGGTAGTTTGAACTTTGCCACCAATCGATCACTAAAGAGGGTGTTATTCAAGTGAGCTAATTGAATAATTCTTGAATCTTTGGTCACAACGACGCGATCTCCTGCAACTAGCGGAAATTTGCGAATCGCATCTGCTGAGAGAAATGCCTCAGAGGATTCAATTCCGACAGCAATAACTGATGTTGGAGAAATTACAAGTGGGCGCGAGAACAATGCGTGGGCAGAAATCGGAAGAACAACTAGCGCGTCAACTGCAGGCCATAAAACTGGACCACCAGCTGAAAACGCGTAGGCGGTAGAACCGGTAGGTGTCGAACAAATTAAGCCATCGCAACCCCATCTAGAAATTGGGCGGTTGTCGATTTCGAGAAAGAGTTCAACCATGGTTGCTTTCTCGCGTTCCACCGTTACCTCATTAAGTGCCCAACCAGTTGCAACGGTTTTGCCATCTCTTTCAACGGCGTAACCCAAAGTTATTCGCGGATCAATGACATAACTCTTGTTCACAACAGCTTGAATGACATCTGAAATTTTTGATCGTTCAACCTCTGACAAAAATCCCACATGGCCCAAGTTCACGCCCAGCAATGGAATATCACGAACATAGGCAACTTCTGCAGCGCGCAACATCGTGCCATCGCCACCTAGTACTACGGCCACTTCGATCTCTGGAAGATCATTTATGCTGGATCGGATTACGCCAGGAATGTTGACATCTGAAATCGTATAAATACCAAAAGTAGAAGCAAGATTTTGCTGCAATTCAACGGCAGCGACAACGGCATCAACTCTGCCGGGATTGCAAACAATCAAAAGATTTCGCATCACTGTGGTCCTATCGCTATCGCTTCATCGAGCATTGAATGATCGATCTCTGCGGCTCCACGGCGAAGCCAGAGGAAGTATTCAACATTACCAGCAGGTCCAGGTAGTGGGCTGGCTGTAATCCCCATGGTCCCAAGTCCTACATCGTAAGCAGAATCGGCAACTTCTATGACCGCTGCTTTTCGTAAAGCAGGATCACGGACAACTCCACCCGCTCCCAGCTTTTCGCGACCTACTTCAAATTGAGGTTTCACCATCACCACAAAATCAGCGTCAGGTTTAGAGACAGCTGCCAGTGCAGGAAGTACTAAGGTCAAAGATATAAAGGAGAGATCAGCGACAACTAGATCAATCGGCTCTCCTACCATTTCACCTGTCAGGTGTCGAATGTTGGTTCTATCCAAAACAGTTACTCGTTCATCTTGGCGCAAACCCCATGCAAGCTGGCCATACCCCACATCGACCGCCACAACATGCCCGGCGTTACGACGCAAAAGCACATCAGTAAATCCACCCGTCGAAGCTCCTGCATCCAAACAACGTTTTCCTTCGACATTTACCCCTGTAAAGGCATTTAAGGCGCCTTCAAGTTTGTGGCCACCGCGGGAAACAAAATCATCTCGATTTCCAGAGATCGTAATTGAAGTTTCAGCATCTACTTGCGTTGCTGGCTTTGTTGCCGGAATTCCATTAACTAGAACTGATCTCTTTTCAATCAGATCGGCGGCTTGCTCACGTGAACGCGCCAGCTCTCGACGAACGAGTTCGGCATCCAAACGTGTTTTCATTGCGGTTGCTAATTACATTCCGTCAATTGATGAAAGTGTTTGGTTGAGTTTTTGATGAAGTGCTTCAAAACGTTGGGCGTGATCGCCAACTTCCATCGCATCGATTTCTTGTAGCTCACCACGTAGATCCTCTACAAAGCTTTCACCATTTAAAGGCTGGTTAGCGTTTTGAGTATCGTTGTTTCGTGATTGATCCATTTACTTGCTCACTTTCTTTGCAGCCTTTTTTGCTACTACTTTTTTTGCGCTCTTCTTAGCTGTCTTCTTCACAGCTTTCTTCGCTGAAGCGTTTTGCTTAGGTGCTTTCTTAGCAACCTTCTTTGGAGAACTCTTAGCACTTCCTTTTTTTAGAGCTGCAACCTCTTGCTTGAGAGCTTCAAACTCGCCACGCTTTACAAAGCCCATTTTCGAAACAGAGCGTTCGACCTCATCCTCGATCTTTACTTTGAGAGCTTCTCCGCCCTCCTTTAGCCAAAGATTGACCGAGGATGCGACCTCAGTTCCAGATTTGTTCCCTAATTGAACATTCTCAATCAAGGATTTAATGGTTGTCTTTAAATCGTTGTTCTTGCTCATGCCATAAGCCTACCTAAATTCGTGATATCTCGGCCGCTTCAACCTGCCATCTGCTCGCAAGACCTGTCGGAGCGCTCCAAAACCGTCGATGAATCGATCCTGAAATCTCAATCCATTCATCAGCTTTGAGAGTCAGCGCACTTCTTCGCGCTTTAGCGTTCCATGCTCCGATATCAAGAGTGTCTACCCCAGATAGCTTTTCACGAGTGATGATTAATCGGAATTCGACAACCTTGTCACCACTGGGCAACTCTTTCTCGATAGCCTCACGAGAAACACGTCCTCGAAGTAAAACATCATTGAGTGAGTAATCCTGCTCAACATCATCCTTATATGCGGATACCTTCTTTGATTTAACGCCTGTAGCCATGCAATACCCCTTACCTCTTGTTTAGAAGCACGGTATTTCTAGGTTCTGACGAATATCGGGAAGAATTATTGAGCTGTGGGTAACTACTCAGCGGCTCGTTCGGCAGCGTCGGTGAATTCATCTGGATCTAAATCGGCACACTTTCCAAACCATTCACGAGCTTCATCAATACGCCCAGCAGCATGCAACGCATCTGCATATGCATAACGCAGCCGCAACGCCCACTCATCACTTTCATTGTTAAGCTCTTTGCAGGTCAAAGTAACGACGGCAGCATCCAACTCTCCAAGATCGCGACGCGCACCAGCGGCAACAATTCGCATTTCAATTTCTTCAGGTTTTGCAAGACGCTTTACCTCTGGAGAACCAGCCAAATTCAATGCTTTTAAAGGGTTTCCAAGGCCACGTTCGCAATCTGCCATAACAGGAAGTGATGAAACATCACCTGAAATTCTGTTAGCTGCGCGAAGTTCCTTTAAGGCGATTTCGTAATGGCCCGCTCTATACGCAGCATATCCAGCTGATTCACGCACAACTGCTAGTCGCCCGGCATGGTGCGCCGCGGCGATTCCATGTTTGTGCGCTAATTGAGGATCAGTATCTTGATACAAATTAATACACACTAAATGTCGCGAAACAACCTTTGCATTTTCAGGAGACAAGGATAAAAGTTCTGCGCGAACTGATTTTTCTAGCTCTTCGCCAGTAACATCTTCTGGAATATCTGGTTCGAATATTCGTGGCCGCAAACGTGATTGATCGCGATCCATCGGCGCAGGCCTTGCCCCGCGTGGATCTGAGCCATCACGAGTTTGACGTGGAGCTCCTGCGCGATTTGATGAACCACCACGGGCAGGTAGATCTTCGCGACGACGTTGTGAATTAGGTCCAGATGGTTTGCGTGCAGAAGGACGCGATGGACGCTTGTCTCTATCTTCCATCGTTTAATTCTCCTTCGCACTTTTTAATTTTTTAAAGTATGACATTTATTGTTGAGAAATAAAAAAGGGGCGCTCGTTAAAGCGCCCCTTTTTATAAAAGAAGTCCGGCGACGTTCTACTCTCCCACAAGGTCACCCTTGCAGTACCATCGACGCTGAGAGGCTTAACTTCCGGGTTC
>JBILNA010000055.1:0-5198 GCA_044375255.1 Candidatus Planktophila sp. | reverse complement strand
TACAGACAATTGGTGCAACAACACTTGATGAGTACCGCAAGCATGTTGAAAAGGATGCAGCGTTAGAGCGCCGTTTCCAGCCAATTCAGGTGAAGGAGCCATCAGTTGCTCACACCATTGAAATCTTGAAGGGTCTTCGCGATCGCTACGAAACTCACCACCGTGTATCAATCACTGATGGTGCGCTCGCTGCCGCAGCAAACATGGCTGATCGCTACGTTTCAGATCGTTTCTTGCCAGACAAGGCGATCGACCTTATTGATGAAGCAGGATCACGTCTTCGCATTAAGCGTATGACAGCTCCGGCTGAACTTCGCGAATTTGATGACAAGATTGCAAACGCTCGCAAGGAAAAAGAGTCTGCAATCGATGGTCAAGATTTTGAATTAGCAGCAACTCTTCGCGATAAGGAAAAGAACTTAATCGCTGAAAAGCATGAAGCTGAAAAGAATTGGAAGGCAACAGATCTAGATAAGGTCACTGAGGTTGATGAAGAACTCATCGCGCAGGTGCTTTCACTGTCAACTGGAATTCCAGTATTCAAGCTGACAGAAGAAGAGACAGCACGTCTGCTTCGTATGGAGGATGAACTCCACAACCGTGTTATCGGACAGGATCAAGCGATCAAGGCGTTGTCACAAGCAATCCGTCGTACTCGCGCAGGTCTGAAGGATCCACGTCGTCCAGGTGGATCATTTATCTTCGCTGGTCCTTCTGGTGTTGGTAAGACCGAACTTTCTCGCACTCTTGCTTCATTCTTGTTTGGTGATCAAGATGCATTGATTCAACTCGATATGTCTGAATACTCAGAGCGTCACACCGCGTCACGTTTATTTGGTTCACCTCCGGGCTATGTTGGATATGACGAGGGTGGACAGCTAACTGAAAAGGTTCGCCGCCGTCCATTCTCAGTTGTTCTTTTTGATGAAATCGAAAAGGCGCACCCAGATATCTTCAACTCACTTCTACAAGTACTTGAAGAAGGTCACTTAACAGATGCACAAGGCCGACGAGTAGATTTCAAGAACACTGTCATCATCATGACAACAAACCTTGGTACTCGCGATATCTCTAAGTCACTCGGGCTTGGCTTTGCAAACAGTGATGATGATTTAACAAATTATGAGCGCATGAAGGGCAAGGTAAGTGATGAACTTAAGTCACACTTCCGCCCTGAATTCCTCAACCGTATCGATGACATCATCGTCTTCCACCAGTTGACTAAGCCACAGATCATTCAGATCGTTGATCTAATGCTCAAGAATCTTGATGATCGCTTGCACGCCAAGGACATGGGCATCGAGCTCACTCCAGCTGCGAAGGATCTTCTTGCAGATCGCGGTTACGATCCGTTGCTAGGTGCGCGTCCATTGCGTCGTGTAATACAGCGAGAGATCGAAGATGGATTGTCAGAGCGCATTTTGTTTGGTGAACTAAAGCCAGGCGAGATCATTGTTGTTGATGTTGAAGGAGAAGGTGCAGAAGCGGCCTTTACATTCAAGGGAGCACCAAAGGCAACTCTGCCTGATACTCCTGAAGATCTTGCTGAAGCACCTACTGCTTAATTAACTTCCTAGTTTTTTAAGTGCGTCGCCGCTAACACGATATACCGTCCACTCATCCATCGGCACTGCGCCTAGGGATTTGTAGAAGTCGATGCTTGGTTGGTTCCAATCCAGAACCCACCACTGCAATCTTTCGTAATCGCGTTCTACGCAGATCTTTCCTAACTCTTTAAGGAAAGCAAAACCATAACCCTTGCCACGGTAAGCGGGATCAATGTAGAGATCTTCAAGATAGATGCCTGGTTTACCAACCCATGTTGAGTAATTGAGGAACCAAATAGAAATGCCAACTACAAGACCGTTATCTTCGGCAACGTGGCAATAAGCCACTGGGTTGTCACCAAAGATTGATTGCTCAATCTGCTCAAGCGTTGCTTTTGCTTCTAGGGGAGCTTTCTCGTACTCAGCCAAGTCTTTGATTAGCTGATGTATACGTGGAACATCGGCTTTAGTGGCGTAGCGAATCATTGCGGCAGTCTATATCGGCTGCGGGGAAGTGCCTGAATCAATTGATCTTCTAGCAGTGTTTTAAGGGCTTTTTCGACCTGAGATTCATCTGGCCACAGTTTCTTGATTGCAGATTCAGTAAGTGATTCATTGTCACGAAGTGCTTGGACAATTGTTCCGCGACATTTGCGATCAGTGCCATGCCAATCTTGTGACTTTCTAACTAGCTCTGTTTTTGGATAACCGTTTTTGCGCCAGTTGCATTGACCAATGATTGGACATAGTTCACATGATGGATTCTTTGATGTGCACACCAGCGCGCCTAATTCCATAGTTGCAGCAGCCCACACATGTGCATTCTTGTCAGGCAGAATTGCTAAGCGTCGCGCTTTTTCTTGTGCAGTCGGTGCTGGCTTTGGGTGTTCTTGCCCATCTATGGCGCGTACTAACAAACGTCTGATGTTTACATCCATGACAAGGGATCTTTGCTCAAAAGCAAAAGCAGCAATAGCTGCCGCGGTGTATTCACCGATTCCAGGCAACAGTTGCAGGGTTTCTTGATCTTCTGGAACTTGGTTGTTGAAATCTTCAGCGATGATTTGTGCAGCAGTATGTAAACGAAGTGCACGACGGGGATAACCAAGTCGCCCCCACGCTGTGATTACTTGGGCAGGTGTCGCTTTTGCTAAATCTTGAGGCGTTGGCCAACGTTCCATCCATTCCTGCCATTTTGGAAGAACGCGGTTTACGGGAGTTTGTTGCAACATGTATTCACTAACCATCACACCCCAAGGCGATGTATTTCTCCACGGAAGGTCACGCTTGTTTTTCTTAAACCAATTAACAACTGGTTTTTCTAACGAACTCATTCGCCGGGCTATTTACTGTGAACGGCTCGTAGACTCGCCGGTTATCTTTACCCGATTAAGAGCGGCATCAAGGCGTGAAACTTCAACGATCTCCATGCCATCAATCTTTGTATCTGATCCAGTGGGTACCAAGGCGCGCTTAAAGCCAAGTCGGTAGGCCTCTTGAAGTCTGCGGTTAACACCACTTACCTTGCGGATTTCACCAGCTAAACCAACCTCACCAATTGCCACCAAATCTGCTGGAAGCGCCAAACCGTTTGCCGCCGATGCGACAGCTAAAGCAAGAGCTAAATCAGCTGCTGGTTCGGTCATTTTCATGCCACCAACAGTTGCTGCATAAACATCTCGCCCACCAACGCGAATATTGGCGCGAAGTTCTAGAACCGCAAGGGTCATTGATGTGCGGGCTGAGTCCAAACCAGAGACAACTCGGCGTGCGTTTCCATAATCGTTTTCGCGCCCAGCAGATACGAGCGCTTGGATTTCGGCAAGCAATGGGCGCCGACCTTCGAGAGTTACCGTTACACATGTTCCGGGAACTGGTTCGGCGTGACGTGAAGTAAACAAACCTGTTGGATCTAGTACTGATTCGATTCCGGTATCACTTAAGTCGAAGCATCCAACTTCATCAGATGCACCAAAACGATTTTTAATTGCACGGATTAAGCGAAGACGCGAATGACGCTCTCCTTCGAACTGCAAAACAACATCAACGATGTGTTCTAGTAAACGAGGACCAGCAATTGATCCATCCTTTGTTACATGTCCGACTAAAAGCAAAGTGATATCACGATCTTTACAAATACGAATCAATGCACCTGCAACTTCACGAACCTGAGTTACACCACCCGGTGCACCATCTGCTGCAGAGCTTCCAATGGTTTGTACCGAGTCAATAATCAAGAGTTGTGGTTTAACAGAATCGATATGTGCAATGACTGCACCCAGATCTGTTTCGGATGCAAGAAATAATTGTGGGTCAATTGCATTGATTCGCTCTGCGCGAAGTCGCACTTGTGATGCAGATTCCTCACCACTGATATACAAGGCAGGAATTCCCTTTGCTGCAGTTTGTGCTGCAACTGAAAGCAATAGTGTTGATTTACCAACACCTGGTTCGCCAGCAAGCAAAATCGCAGCTCCTGGAACTAATCCACCACCAAGTACGCGATCTAATTCTGAAACACCTGTTGCACGAGCATGTGCTGCAGATAGATCTACATCGCCAATAGGAGTTGCTTTAGCGGTTACATTTCCTGCAACTAGTGAAAGTTTTTTCGGAGCAGCGATTTCTTCAACTGAGCCCCATGCTTGGCATTCACCGCAACGGCCAACCCATTTTTGGGATGTCCAACCGCACTCGGTGCAGCGGAACGGTTCTTTTTCTACCTTGGCCATGAGGTAACCCTATGACAAGGCACTGACTATTTCTTCTGGGCGGCCAAGGTTGCTGGATGCTGAATGATAAACAGTGGAAGTGAGCGTGCAGCAGCGTCTCGGATGTGTTCCATTCGGACGTCACACAAGCGTGCTAATTCGGCGTAGGCATCCTTACCCATCAACAATTCAAGTTCATACTTGTTGGAGATATAAACAGGCTGTGTTCCAACATGTGCATCACTATTACTTGTGCAGTACCAGTCGAAATCTTCGCCGCCATCGCCCCATGCAAGGCGCTCGTATTCACCAATCACGGTGACTGAATATTCACGTTCACCATATTCGCGAGTTTCGAAGCTACGTCGCAAAGGTAACTGCCAGCAAACATCTGGCTTGGTATCGGCAAAGTGCTTTCCATCGCGTTGCGCAACATGGTGAAGTACGCAACCAAAGGATCCGGTGAAACCTTCTGCTTCGTAACCTTTACGGTTTAAGAAAATGCAACCATCTTCAACTCGACGAGTCTTTCGATCGCCATCTTCGTCTTTTTCTGAAATTCGTAGTGGGCCACCAGGCTTCTTGGGACGCGCTTCACCATAGAACTGCCACATTTCTGGAGTTAAATAAGCAGCAGCTTTAATTGTGCGCGCTTCATCATCTTCATCGGTGTACATCGCACCTTCGGTGCAACAACCCGAATTTGGCTGATTCTTAAAGACACCTTGGCAACCATCGCCATAAATACAAGTCCAATAGGAAGTTAACCAAGTGAGATCGCACTTAAAGATTGTCTCTTCATCATTGGGGTCAAAGAATTCAACCCAGTCACGCGCAAATCCTGCTTTAACTTCTGACATAGTCGCAGAGCCTACAGGCATAAAGGATAGACTTCATACATGAATCAGCAATCAAAGGTTGCCGTGATCGGTGCTGGCGT
>JBILNA010000053.1:0-5401 GCA_044375255.1 Candidatus Planktophila sp. | reverse complement strand
CGTTGGTTGGGACTTCTAGTTTCTGTCTCTGTGCTTTTAACTCTTGGAACCGCGATCACGGTTTTGTATGTACCAAGCGCTCCATTGGTGCCTGCCCTTAAGTCTGAATGGCTCGTGATTCACGTTTCAACTGCAATCATTTCTGGAGGTGTCTTCCTGCTTTCAAATGTAATTGCATCGGCATACTTGTATTTAGATCGTATGGAGAAAAAGGGTGAGCGAACACGGTGGGCTAAACGTTTGCCAGATCTAGAAACATTAGATCTGCTGTCTTACAGACTGGTGGCATTTGTATTTCCACTTTGGACATTCTCAGTGATCTCAGGAGCGATTTGGGCGGAAAGTGCTTGGGGACGTTACTGGGGCTGGGATCCAAAAGAGACTTGGGCTTTCATTACCTGGGTTGCATACGCCGCGTATCTACATGCCCGCGTAACTATTGGTTGGCGTGGCCGACGAGCAGCATGGCTGTGCCTATTCGCTGGCTCAACATTTTTGTTTAACTATGTTTATATAAACATTTGGGGAACTGGAAAGCACACGTATTCGGGGCTTTAGAGCTTGCCTAAAAAATCCGGATCATCATCTGGTGGAAGTATGCGGCGCTTAGGCCCCTTACCTCTTTTTGGTTTGTTTCTACCAGCAACTAGATAAGCAACTGGACCAATTGCTAGAGCCTGTGGCCCCAAAATAATAATTAATAAGAGCCATCCCCACTTGGGTAAGTTCTTAATCTGTGACTCATCGGTGCGCGCACAATCAATTAACGCATAGATTGTCAATCCAAAGACTAGAACCAATGGGATGAGCCGTGTCATGTTCTTATTGTATCCCTAAGCCGATAGCAAACAAGATGGCAAAAACCATTTGTAGTTTTCCGGTTTTACCTAGAACTGGAATTAGATCCTTACCTGAAATGCCGCTTAAAACTTGCCTTGAAATTGAAAAGCTCATTGGTAGCGCTATCAAAGTAAGCAGCGCAGTTGGAATCAATGTGGCGATAGCTGTAACGTGAGCAAGGATTAAGAGCCCTACATACATCAATCGAGCTTTACGATCACCGATTCGGACGGCAAGAGTTAGTTTGCCAACTAGTTCATCCTTAGGTCTGTCACGAAGATTGTTGATTGCAAGAATCGCGCATGAAAGTGCACCCATAGGAATAGAAACGACAAAACTTAAGAGAGTTATCTCTTCAGTTTGTGCGTAGTAAGTACCCATCGTTGCGATAACGCCAAAGAATAAAAACACAGAAAGTTCGCCAAGACCTTTGTAACCATACGGATTCTTACCACCGGTGTACCCCCAAGCTGCGGCAATAGAGATAACGCCAATCAGAATCAGTACTGGTGAAGTTAAAAATGCTAACCAAGTACCCGCGATACTTGCGATTGCAAAAGAGGCAAAGGCTGCGTACTTAACTGAGCTAGCAGTTGCCATTCCGCTAGCAACCAAACGAATTGGACCAACACGATCAGTATCTGTTCCCTTAATTCCGTCGCTGTAATCGTTGGCAAAGTTGACACCAATTTGGAGCCAAACCGCCACCTTTAACGCCAATAGTGCACGAAGCCAATCGAAATCGCTTCCCACTAATGCAACTGCTACAAGGACTGGTGCAACAGCAGCCGGAAGCGTGCGCGGGCGAGCACCCAGGATCCACTTATTCATTACTTACTCCTTGTGCCAGCTTTTTGCGATCGATTTTTCCAATACCGAGCAATGGTAGCGAGTTCATGTAATGAATACCTTTTGGTTTTGCAAAAGCACCAATTTTACTTTCAAGTAAGGATGCGATGCTTTCTTTATCTATATCGCCAACGATTGCTAGGTGCAGAGTTTGTCCCCACTGGGCATCGTCAATAGAAAATGCGGCAGTTTGAATCGAAGGGAAATGTTCATTCAAGATGCTTTCCACATTTTCAAGGGAAAGGTTTTCACCGCCACTGATAATTACATCATCTGCTCTACCGATGACAACTAATTTTTCGTCGATGAATTCACCTAAGTCATTGGTTTCAAGCCAGCCGTTATTCAAATCAAGATTGAGTGCAAGAACTTCACCTTGGATACAAACGACTCCACCGCGAACTTCTACTTCTACGCCATCTAAAATTTGACCGTTGTAAACGCATCCACCAGATGTTTCACTCATTCCATAAGTTGTAACAATTTCGATATCTGCAGCGGTTGCTTGATTTCGCATCCCAGCAGATAGTGGTGCGCCACCAACTAGAACTTTTTGCGCACTTTGCAAATGCTTAAGTAAATCCTCATCTCCATTTAAAGCTTTAAAGAGTTGAGTTGGAACAATTGCCGTGAAATCGACACGGGGATATTTACCATCATGATTGCGAAGATCTACCGGGATAGTTCCTAATTCAATTGCACGAATGAAAACATTTACCGCTGCCACATGAGTTAACGGCAAAAGCAATGACCAAGTGTCGCCCGGTTTTGCTCCAAGAAATTTGTTTGATGCTCTGGCAGAGGCCAGCAGTGCACGGGATGAAAGCGAAATTTCCTTTGGGGAACCTGTCGTTCCAGATGTTCCAATGATGATTGCGGCCCGTGGATTGGCGAACTCGGAGGCGATCTCACCAAAACCGAGGGTGGGTCCATCACCCGCGAGAGCTGCTGTGATGTCCCTCGCTAATTGAGGAGTTTCGCATGCAGGGCTTACCCGCAGAATTTTTCGTTGTGACGAGATATCCATTGCCGTCGTAGGCTATCGCTAGCAACGACGATGGGGGAAATGTGAGCAAGCCGATCAAGCGCGAATTTGGTAGCCGTGAGATTCCACAATGGGTGACTGCACCTGGCGGAGAAGATTTCGTAGATATCAGATATCAAATGGGCGATGGAATTGCCAAGATCACCATCAACCGACCACAGGTTCGTAACGCATTTCGCCCTCAAACAATTATTGAGTTAATCGAAGCTTTTAATTTGGCTCGCGACAATGAAGAAGTTGGCGTAATTATCTTTACCGGTGAAGGTACTGAAGCATTTTGTTCTGGTGGAGACATCAGTGTTCGTGGTGATGATGGGTACTTGGGTGAAGACAAGTTGGCGAAGAAAGGAATTGGTCGCTTAAATGTTTTAGATCTTCAAGTACAAATTCGTCGTACTCCTAAACCAATTGTTGCAATGGTGGCTGGTTGGGCAATTGGCGGCGGTCACGTATTACATGTTGTGTGCGACTTAACTGTTGCCGCAGATAATGCAAAGTTTGGTCAGACAGGTCCAATGGTGGGTTCATTTGATGGTGGCTACGGAGCTGGATTGTTAGCAGAGCATGTTGGCCAAAAGAAGGCCCGTGAAATTTGGTTTATGACCCGTGAATACAGTGCGCAAGAAGCATTAGACATGGGATTAGTAAACACAGTTGTTCCTGTTGCTGAACTAGAAGCTGAAACAGTTTCCTGGTGCCGTGAAATGCTTCGCAACTCACCAATGGCGCTACGTTTACTCAAAGCTAGTTTGAACGCAGCAACTGATGGTTTAGCTGGTGTTCAGCAATTAGCTGGCGATGCAACTCTTTTGTTTTACATGACAGAAGAAGGTCAAGAAGGTCGCGATGCTTACCAGCAGAAGCGAAAGCCTGATTTCGGGAAATTCCCAAAGCGTCCCTAATTTATGGATCAACAACTTCTGGACACCTTGCGCGTAATTGCGCTGCCGATGAAAACTAAATTTCGAGGCATCTCTGTTCGTGAAGTTGCAATTATTAAAGGTTCACATGGGTGGGGGGAGTTTTCTCCCTTTCTCGAATACGACGACGCAGAATCTGCGCCTTGGCTTGCCAGTGCTATTGAAGCTGCAAGTGCACCAAAACCAGAGTTATATCGCTCATCAGTAGCGGTTAATGGCACTATTCCCGCGCTTAATGATCCAAAAGAATTAAAGGCAATTGTTGATTCTTTTCCCGGAGTAAAAACTTTTAAAGTGAAGGTAGGTAGCAATCTAGCTGAAGATTTGGCGAGAGTTAATGTAGTTCGCCAGTTGCAACCAACTGCGAAAATACGAATTGATGTCAATGGACTATGGAGCGTTGCGCAAGCTGAAGAGTTTTTAACTTCAGTTGGTGAGATTGAATATGTAGAACAACCATGTGCAACGATTGAAGAAATACGGGAATTAAAGGCCAGAACTTCAGTCAAGATAGTAGGCGATGAAATTCTACGCAAAGCCCCTAACCCTTTTGAAATTGACTTATCAGGTGCAATTGATTTCTTAATGCTCAAGGTTCAACCATTAGGCGGCATTCAACGTGCTCATGCTCTCGCAGCACATCACAACTTGCCTGTCGTTGTTTCAAGTGCGCTCGAAAGTGCCGTGGGAATTTATTACGGCTTAATGCTGGCTGCGTCATTCAAGGAAATGAACTTTGATTGTGGTCTTGGAACTGGTTCACTGCTTGCAGCCGATGTGGCTCATTTGCCAATTGTTGACGGAAAGATCGAAATATCTGGCTTTGAACCACAGCTAGACGGATTAGATGTGGCACTAGATCGCTTCGAATGGTGGAAGAATCGGATTATGAGAACCGCGGAGCTGTTGAAGTGAATAACTCAACCTCACTAGCGCGCGTTGTCGTACGCCAAATAATTGAATCAGGAATTACAGATGTTGTGATCTCTCCTGGATCACGTAACGCGCCTTTATCACTAGCGTTTTTTGCCGCCGCAGAACAAAAACTGATCAAGATTCATGTGCGCATTGATGAGCGCACCGCAGCTTTCTTCGCTTTAGGAATCATCAAAGCAACTGGCCGACCTGTTGCAGTTGTCTGTACTAGCGGCACAGCAGTAGCTAACTATCACCCAGCAGTTCTTGAAGCACATCACACAAATACGCCATTGCTTGTTTTAACCGCCGACCGCCCAGCAATGCTGCGCAAAACAGGTGCTAACCAAACAACAGAGCAAGCTCGAATCTTCGGCAAAGCAGTCCGATACTTTGCAGATGTTGACGGCCCTGTTTACCCAATGGAATTACCTCTGGATAGTTTGCGCCAGGGCCCTGTTCACCTGAATCTTCAATTTGATGAGCCATTGCTTCCAGATGATTCATCCGATTGGGTCTCTGAAATCACTGTCGCTCCAAAGCGCTTTGAGAACCGAAGCAAGAAAGGCACATTGCGATTAGTCGGAGCCCGTGGAGTTGTTGTTATTGGCCATGATCGTGCCGGATTATCTGTAGAAGAAATCACCAAGTTCACGAAAACTCTTGGCTGGCCGGTTATTGCCGAAGATCCTTTGTCATTTCCTGATGCAATCGCACATGCCTCTATTTTCTTAACATCTCAAGAGATCAGAAGCACTTTAATTCCGCAATCTGTTCTGGTTATTGGTCGAACCACTCTTTCACGTTCAATAAATGCCTTTATTAAATTAAG
>JBILNA010000051.1:0-5434 GCA_044375255.1 Candidatus Planktophila sp. | reverse complement strand
GAATCGGCATGAAAAAAGCCCCTCACATGGAGGGGCTTGGGTGGATTACAGGCGCGGTTTTACTCTTGGTTACCGCGGTTGTCCCAGCGCTGTTCAAGGCGAGCGCTTAATGATGAGCGTGAAGATTTCTTGCGAGGGCCACGAACTGGGGCTGACATTGAAGAGATTGCGGTGATTACGCCGCTCAAAGCGATGACAAAACCCAGAATTCCGATAGGTGTTACCTGTGAGATCAAGCCACCGAAAAGGGTAATGAGGCCAAGGATTGCTAGTCCGCCGCCGGCCATGATTCGGTTACGAGATGGTGAAACTGGAGCCTTAGAGGTCAGAGCTGAAACTAGGCGTGGATCCTCAGTTAAAAGGGCAGCCTCCATCTCTTCCAGGAGGCGCTTTTCACGATCTGATAGTGGCACGGGCCCACAATAGAACAGATTCTGCTTGCCCGCTACTTCTTTACCTACTCCTCAGCATCTTCTGGGGAAGGGCTAATCAACCGCGCAGGACGCACCGAACCGTGGCCAAAACGCTCGCGGGCTTTATCCATGGCACCTTCGGCTTCGCGCCAACCTTTTTCACGCTCCCCCAAGATCATTTGCACAGGTGCGCCTTCACTTAAGTTCTCTAGCGATACGCCCACTAACCGCAATCGAGCACGTTCAATGCGCAATGCTTCGTATAGCCCTTTCACGACCTCGTACACATCGTGGGTGCTATCTATTGGAAGTGGCAAAGTCTTTGAGCGATTGATTGTTGTGAAATCTCCGAAGCGCACCTTGATTGAAATCGTCTTGGCAAACAAACCTTTGTCGCGCAACCTTGATGTTGCGCGCTCGCACAACCGTAAGTATTCGCGCAGGATTTCTTCGGGGTTATCTAGATCAGTTGGAAAAGTTTCGGCAGCGCTAATACTTTTTTCAGCATCTTGCGGAGCAACATCACGGTAATCGCGGCCCCAGGCAAGTTCGTGCAAGGTGGCACCAGATGCTTCACCTACTGCGCGGATTAATGTTGTGCGGGGCAGCTTTGCAATATCTTCAATAGTGCGAAGTCCCAATCGTTCAAGGACTTCTGCAGTCTTTGGACCTACTCCCCACATTGCAGAAATTGGTAGCGGATGTAAAAATTCGAGAATTCGATCGCTAGTAATTTCTAACATGCCATTGGGTTTGCAATGCGTCGATGCTAACTTTGCAATGAACTTTGAAGGTGCGATGCCAACTGAACATGTAATACCTTCTTGTGCTTCTACCTTTGCGCGGATTGCAGCAGCAATTTCACGACCTGTACCCAATAACTTTTTTGCACCAGTTACATCAAGAAAAGCTTCATCAACTGACACTGGTTCTACATTGGGAGTAAAGCTTTCGAAGATCTCCATGATGTGACCTGATACTTCTTGGTAGCGGGCCATATCTACAGGTAGAAAGATTGCATGTGGAGCTAAGCGTCTGGCTTGTCCCACTGGCATTGCAGAGTGAATTCCAAATTTGCGAGCTTCATAGTTGGCTGCAGAGACAACACCGCGGGTGCCCATTCCAATAACAACCGCTTTGCCTTTTAGTTCGGGATTATCTTTTTCAGCAACCGATGCAAAGAAGGCATCCATATCGACATGCAGAATCGTTGCCTGGGTTGGCTTGTCATCCGTCGTCATATTGCGAGCGTACTTTGTTTAGCGCTCCAACTTTCGTAAGCGGCACGTAAATCCCATGCCCCAGTGGCTCTTATGGATATTCCCCTGGCCCCAGTTCTGCGGGTTACGCCCCTTACAAGTAGCAGCGATGTTGAATACAAAACATTGGCGTATTCGCCTTGAACATCGGTAAAAAATGTTGAATCGCTCAGCCCGTATCCATCATCAAGAGTTAAGAAAATTACACGTTTACCCGAACGCACCGGAGGGGTCTGCATCGCAACCTTGATCCCTGCAACCAACACCGATGACTGGGATCGCTGCTTCAGTAAATCACTAGATCGAACCGCACCGATTGCATTGAGAAAATCTCCATAAAATTCAATCATGTGACGGGACATATCGATTCCTAATCGATCGACCTCGTACTTCACGCTCTCTGCCGCGCTCATCGCTGGCAAGCCGCTACTTATCAAAGCTGGTGGATCAAAACCTAAATTCATTTGTGCACCAGAAACAGCCATACCTGGCGACTTTTGTAAATCAGAGAAATGAAGCAGCAGATCCCTGCGATTAACATCGGCGTGCAGCGAATCAAAGCCACCTGTAAGAATCAAACTTTCAGTAACTGGTGTACTACAACCAGATCTGCGGACAAAATCATTGAGGTCAATGTAGGGGCGGCCAGCAATAATTGATTGGACCTCAGTGTCACTGATTCCGGCAACAGTTGATAAGGCGATACGAATTGCATTGCCATGATCTTCTACGCGATAGGCAGAATCAGATGCGTTGACATCAATCGGTGCAATGGTGATTCCCATTTGTCTGGCTTCATCAACAATCAAACGTTTGGGATACATCCCTGGGTCATGGGTTAAGACCGCGGCAAGAAAAGCTGATGGGTAATGGGTCTTTAGCCAAGCCGATTGATATGTAGGCAGGGCGAAAGCTGCAGCATGTGCTTTGCAAAAACCAAAGGATGCAAAGGCGCGCAGTACATCCCAGATCTCTTGAACAATTGGCAGTTCATACCCTTTAGCAATTGCTGCAGGAAAGAACCAATCACAGACCTCTTGCTGGCCGGCGCGATCGCCTAAGGATCTGCGCTTTTCATCAGCTGTTGCTAATGAAACCCCGGTCATCGTTGCGATGATCTGAATAACTTGTTCGTGGAAGACAACAACGCCTTCGGTGTGGGCCAAAATCTCATATAAATCAGGGTGAATTATCTGGGCTGGGCTCCACCCATGACGAGCTTTGAGAAATGGCGTGATCATGTCGCTCTTGACCGGCCCTGGTCTAAACAGTGAAATATCAATAATTAAATCGGTAAAGGTTTTAGGTGCAAGTTTTCCAACAAGTTCGCGTTGTCCTGGGCTTTCCACCTGAAAAATTCCAAGGGTGCGGGTTGATTGAATTAATTCATACGTTGCGGTGTCATCTAGCGGCACGGTATCGATATCAATAACTTCTTGATGAACCCGTTGGATCTCTTTCATTGAATAGGCAATAGTTGATTGCATTCGAACACCCAAGACATCTAGCTTTAACAAGCCAACCGCTTCAACATCATCCTTATCAAAGGCCACCATGGGATATCCCCCTGCGCTGCTCATTAATGGTGCGCGATCTAGAAAGCCGCCATCAGATAAAACAATTGCGCATGGATGCATTGCAAGGTGTCGTGGCAGACCATCTAGGCGTTGTGCCATTTCAATTGTTGCTGCCATCAATGGGGTTGAAGTATTGAGCTTTCGAAGTTCGGGCAGGGATTCAAGGGTTGCTGCGATATTGCGTGCGCGCACATGTGGCATGGATTTAGCCAACATATCGATCTCCATACCCGGCAAGCCAAGGGCAGCTCCTGCATCACGGATTGCATGTCGTGCGCGGTAGGTGTCGACCATCGAAACAACTGCGCATCGTGATTGATTAGTAGGTGATGTCCAATCGTTATCGCCATATCTTTTAAAGACCATGTCATAGATTTCTAGGCGTCGTGCAGATTCCACATCGATATCAATATCTGGCAGAGCTCGGCGCAAGGGAGAACAGAAACGCTCCATCAATAAACCATGTTGCATCGGATCAACACCTGAGATTCCAAGTAAGTGACAGATCAGCGACCCAGCACCGCTGCCACGAGCTGCAACTCGGATACCAGCATCCCGTGCCATGTCTGCAATATCTGCAACAGTTAAAAAATATGATTCAAAGCCAAGGGTTGCAACGGTTGCTAGTTCATCATCTAAACGGGCGCGAGCTTTACTGATTTGATCGCTGCTGGTGTAGCGCCAGTTGATTCCGGCTTCGCTGCGACTGCGCAGCAAAGTACGCATTTCTTGTGCAGTATTTACGCCCACAACATGAGGTTCTGGCAGATGGGCTCCCCCCAAACCAATATCGCGTTGCGGCGATAACAAAGATCGCTCTGCCCATTCGCGAGTTGTCTTTAGCAGTGCTCGCGGTGTTCGCTCTCCTGCAGCACGTGCGATTTCAGCTGCGAGTGAAATCATTTCATCACTTGATTTCAAGAAGCCTTCAGCGTTGCGGCGTTCGATATGGCGATCATGTAAAGGTACTAACTGGCGCACACAATCTAAAACATCTGCCACTGGCCCATCGCTGCGATCCTTCATACGCACAGCGTTGGTGATGACCGCATCAATATCATTGTCCCGGGCAAAGATTAAGGAACGGGCAGCATGTTCAGTAGATCGTGGGCCACGACCTGCAACAAGGTGTGAAACGCATTCAATGGCATTGTTAGCAAATAGATCGCGGGTTTGATTAAAGATAGATAGCGCTTGGTCAAAACGGTGGCTTTGTATCGCATCGCTGATCGGTGATTCGGGGCCATGCATCGCATAGACATTGGTGCTGTACTGACTGAACTGGTGTAGAAAATCTAAAGTTAAAACTGGGACGCGGGTATCACTTGTCATTGTTAGTGATGTCATTAATCTACATAGCGAGCGCCATCCCCCATCACTGTGTGCCAGCAAGGTGATGCGACCCTTTGCCAATCCAAATTTTGTTGGCCCCAGGTCAATGGCACAGTTGACTCCGATAATCGGTGCGATCCCGTAATCAACACAACTTTGCGTAAAACGGATAGCTCCAGCTAACCCATCACGATCTGTTAGCGCTAGCGCCGGCATTTCAAATTCGGCTGCGCGTTGGACTAGATCATGAGGGTGCGTTGTTCCGTATTTCAACGAATACCCACTGGCAACATTGAGATGAATAAAACTCATACGTTACGAATAATCCACTGACCTGTTACTTCATCACGCTCTAGCTCAAAGGTTGTTAACGCACCTATAGGTGCCGCCTCCACCCGCCACACAGCTCGTGCTTGATCATCAGGGCGATACTTTCCATCGCTGATTCGATTCCACCAGCCACCTGCTTCACACCAACGAGACAAGACCGCATGGATGCGAAAGCGTTTTCCTTTATAGGTGAACTCGATAGGAGTTGTTGCTCCATCGATAGTGACATCGAGGGCGGAGTTAACCTGTGTGGCTGACATTTTTGAGGAGACCTTTCAAAGCTGTGGTTATTCGAACAGATGTTCGAAAAATAGCCCTCTCCACTGACAAATGGCAAGTGCGTGAGCGTGTCGTGGTCAAAATTAGTTGAAATTTCAACTACTATTCCCCTGTAAGTTCTCAATCAACCAATCTCAAGGAGTCTCAATGGACATCGTCCTCATCATCGGTCGCGTACTTTTCGCTTTGCTCTTCATCTCATCTGGCGTTTCACACCTCACCAAGCTTGAGGCAATGACTGGCT
>JBILNA010000059.1:0-5080 GCA_044375255.1 Candidatus Planktophila sp. | reverse complement strand
AACAACTGCTTTGATTGGCGTATTGAACACTCTCTAACGAATTAAACCCTGACCATCTGGTTCTGGATTTCACCACCTATACGAAAGAGGAAACACAATGGGCGCTTGTTCATGCGGATACACAACAGATCCAGAGAAGAACTGCAACGGAACACACAATGTTGTTAAGGCTGTAAAGGCTGACCTGATTGCAAAGCTAGAGGCCGAAGGCTTCGCTGATGCAGCAGAACATCTAAAGCAAAAGTAAAGCTCTTTATTCGGCTGGTGTGCCGCCCTTTATGCGCTTGTTCTTCTCTGCCGAATCCTTGCGAGTAGCAAAGGCAAAGAGTGCAAGGCCAGTCACCATCGCACCTGCGCCAACGCCATAAGAGATAACGTCTGCCGCACGGTCGGTATCTACAAATACACCAACAAAAATCACCGAGATAATTGCAACAACTACACCGATTAGCTTTGACTTCAAATCATCAAGGTTTTGAACCTGTAACCACAGTGGTACTTCAAGATCCTCATCAATGAACAACTCGTATAGGCCATATCCAATAACCAAAAGAACTGTTCCTAGCAAAATCGCATCCACCGCGGTCAAAATCTCCACAATCGTTATCTTCAACTTGGTGCCTTCGGTTACCACATCGATGATCGTTGTAACCATTGCAACTGATCCTTGGAACATCAGTAGTAGTGCACCAAAGATTGATGCAATCGCGGGGATAAAAACAGCAAAACGAGCTTTAGCCAGGAGTTTGTTCATAAATTAAGGGTAGTAGATCGTGACTCAATCAAAGGTGTCCTAAACGGTATGTCGCGCAGCCGCATTAGTAGAGATACCAACCGTGACTCTGCACAGAGAAACTCACCATCTTGTTGTTATTCTTCGGGCGAATCCTGGTGTTTGGCTTCCGTGGTTTTGTCCACTCGCAGGAATAGAGGAATGAAGAATCCACCCAAGTAGTTGAGAAAAATCGCCATCGTTGGGAAGGTTGGAAGCGTTCCGCCGTCGGGAGTATTTGCAATTCCAACCAAGAAAATCCAAACAGCAGCCAGATTCGCAACCGCGAATATTGTCAAGAGAAGCCGCTTCATTTTGATTGCTAGGGGAATACCAATCATTGGCCCAAATAATCCAAAAGTGGTGGCGTGGATAACTAAAAAAGCGATCTTCCAATACTTTATGGTTTGCGGTGATTTAGAAGTTGAAAACTTTGTCATAAACTCTTTGTCAGTAAAGTACTTAAAAATCAGCCATCCCGGTGGTGTTAGTAGCCAGAAGAGCAGAAGATCTTTCCAATTACGCCGTATAAATGATGGCTCAAAGTTTTTGACCTTCTCTTTGCGAATTCCTGCAGCCGATAGCAGCTGATTGGTTGATTTTACTTTTGACTCATTCTCGCCATCTAATTGAACAAATACATATCCAGTGTCATTTTTGTCTAATTTTGTAACTCGCCCTAGCTCTTCGGTTTTGATGTACTTAACGCGCATTCCAATAAAAATAGGGACTCCGTCACTAGTCACATACGGATTCTTGGCAACCTTGCGTGCCTTAGGAGCAAATTTGTCATTTGGCTGAACAACTACGCGATTACCTTCGACTTTAATGTTGTCGGGTACCACTTGCTTGTTTTTGGCAGGGGCAATTATTGGTCTTGCTTCTACCTTCACCTGTGCTGCAGCAGGTGAGTCCAGATAATTATAAAAGGTGTCAAAATTCTTTAGTAATTGTGTTGCACTCCAACGCTTCGCATAATCGTGAATCAACATTTTAGAAACCAGCTCTTTTTGTGCAGGATTGAGTGCAGAGCTATCAGGCGTCCGCTTTAGGTGTAGAAGTGCTTGAATGTCATTTGAGTTTCGACTTCCCCACGCTTGTCCACCAGCAGCGCTGATTAAAGTTATCCCTAGAGCCCAGATATCAGTCTTGCTATCGACATCTTTTGTATTCTCCCATTGCTCGGGGGACATGAATTGGGGCGTTCCCATCCATTGACCAGTAAATGTTGAGTGTGTTCGCTCGCCACCTTCAGTAATTGGTTTAGCTAGCCCAAAGTCAATTAATTTTGGTATTCCGTTTGAAATCATGACATTCGCAGGTTTCAAATCTCTATGAATTACATTGACCTGATGAATTGCATTTAATGCTAAAAGAAGGTGTTGCGCAAGGTGCCACCAGTGTTTACCCGTAAAACTTCCTGCGGTCTTCACAACGTCATTGAGCGACATGGCTGATATGTATTCAACTGCATACCAAGGATTCTTGACCTCAAGGTTGCACTCGATCAGATGGGCAACATAGGGATTATCTAAGAGCTCTAATGAGCGAACTTCTTGTTTAAATCTACTTTTGACTCTGGGATTTTCAAGGCTACTTGCGTGAATCACCTTAATGGCGGCAGTTTTCCCTTTTTGGTTCCCCATATAGACGACACCCATACCACCAGCGCCAAGACGACCCTGAAGAGTCCAACCACCCAATTTCTTTGGGTCGGTAGGCAACAAATCTTCCATATCGGAAGTCTAGGAGTTCGTAGGCAAATTTGTCAGAGGTAAGGAGTAAAATGGCGACTACGGAGAGGGGTCACGATGCAGTTAACTGATGAGCAGGCAAAATACGCATGGAAAGTGGCCTTAAACATCTCTAGAAAAAATGGACATTCAACCCTAGGCCCTGAAGATTTTGCAGCCCAGGCGATTGAAAAACTTCTCAAGTTAGAGACCATGCCCGACAACCTTGAAGGTTGGTTAAAAGCTATCATCACAAATCTCTACATTGATAGAGATCGTCATATTGATGCCCGCCGTAGAAACCTTGGTAAGTCATTTATTGGCCATAGCGATGAAGAGATCGCAGAATTAGTGGCGGATAGAAATCAACCTTCAATGTCATCGGATTTAGTGAATGTTGATTTTGCCCGAGAGGTTCTTGAGTCGCTCTCCTTTAGAGATCAACAGATCTGGGTCCTGTATACAGCGGGATACACAACCGCCGAGATCGCCGTCCAGTTGGACTTTGCCAACGCCCAAGTAGTTGCAACCAAGATGGGCCAAATCCGCTTCAAACTTCAAAAAGCCTTCGGCTCTCAAATCTAGCCCGACCCGCTAAACGCTCGATTTCTGAGCGTGGCTTAGTTCTCCCATAAATAAATTCAACAACCCATTGAGATTTGCCACCCTCATTCGTCATAAGGGTTAGGAGACAAAAAATCTCACTTAATCGAAAGGTAACTGCCCAATGAACGTTAAAGCACTCTTAGATGTAGACATGGTTGCTCTGGAAGCAGCCGACAAGGTCACGCTCATGCTCGACCTAACAGCTCCAGCAAATCCTGCCCAAAGCACCCGACCTGGCCAAGCGATTCAGGTCGTACTTGATCGCTCAGGCTCAATGGAAGGACAGCCGTTAGATGCGGCTAAAGGTTCGCTCCTGAAGTTGGTAAGCCGTTTAGCTCCACAAGATGCATTTGGCTTAGTCGCATTTGATGACTCAGCTCTTGTGATTGTCCCAACTCGCACCATGGCCGATCACCACATGCCATCTCTTCGCAAAGCGATCCGCGATCTTCAAACAGGTGGTTCAACTGATATCTCAGCTGGATACCTGATGGGTCTTCGTGAACTAACTCGTGTTCAAGCAACTGGTGGTTCAACACTTCTTCTTATCTCTGATGGCCATGCAAATGCTGGCGAGCAGGATCCAAAGTTCTTCCAAGAAGTTTCGACAAAGTCTGCAACAGAAAAAGTCACTACCTCAACAATTGGTTTAGGTAACGGCTACGACGAGACCATCTTGGAAGCGCTCGCACAAGGCGGCGGTGGAGCACATCGCTTTGCAGGTTCCATCGATGAAGCAGTTGGTGCAATCGCAGCTGAAGTAGATGATCTACTGGACAAGACAATCGTTAACGCAGTTCTTCGCGTTACACCAACACCTGCAATGTCAGGTGCTCCAGCAATTGAGATCGTCCAACGACTTCCATATTGGAAAGATGGCGAGACATTTGTTGTTCAGCTAGGAGATCTCTATAGCGGTGAAAACCGTCGCTTCATGATCGATCTTGATGTTCCAGGCATTGCTTCGCTAGGCCTATGCAAGATCGCTGACATCACAATCGAATATCTAGATTTGGCACAACGCCAAGAAATCTCAGTGACTATGCCAGTTAACGTCAATGTTGTCCCTGGTGACGTAGCTGCTGGTCGCATCGCAGATCCAATCGTTCGAGCAGAACGGTTGATCTTGGAAGCTCAAACTGCAAAATCCCTGGCAGTTGATGAGCTTCTAAACGGAAAGATCAAAGAAGCCTCTACGCGCCTTAAAGGTGCGGCGTCCTCCCTTCGTCGTGAGGCTTCTTTGATCCCCGTAACCGATGAACGCACCGCTGAATCACTGGCAATCATCAGAGCAGAAGCTGATGAGATCGATGTACTAGCTCAAACCGCTGAAGACCAAGATGTTATGTACTCATCAAAGCGCATGACTGAGTCTTACTCACGCAAAACCCGCTCGCGCAATGTGCGCAACCAACCTGTCGATCCAAGTATCGACACCGACGAATACTTAAACTAAGGAGAAATCTCAATGACGTATGAACCAAATGCACTATTTAATGAAATCGCACCAAACCTATTCATGGGTGGAACTGATGACATGGATGTCATCCACTTTCCAGCTAAGAGCAACAAGCGCACCGATCTTCCCTTCGATGCGATCGTGACGATGTATGCCTACGCACAACCAGCCGACTGGAAGGTTCAGGAATTTCGTTACGGAGTTCCAGATGCAGCGATTGCTGACATCGATCTGAATCGTCTAAAGCAAGCAGTTGAATTTGGCTACACACGCTGGATAGCGGGGGATCGCGTTCTTGTTCGCTGCCAAGCAGGGCTCAACCGCTCTGGTTTGGTAACAGCTCTGATCTTGATGAGCACTGGTCTTGATGCAGAGAGCGCAATCCGCGAAATCCGCACCAACCGTTCAGAAGATGCACTCTTCAATCAAGATTACGTCACCTGGCTGATGGCAGAGGGTGCAGCTTTTATCGCACCATCTACATCTTCGCAGGCTGCGTAATGGAGCGAT
>JBILNA010000050.1:0-5477 GCA_044375255.1 Candidatus Planktophila sp. | reverse complement strand
TGCTTTGGCTGGTGGAATTGATCCAGCAAAGATCGAATTACACGGAAACAACAAGTCGGTAGCCGAGATCGAAAAAGCAGTTGCAAGTGGTGTTGGAACAATTGTTCTTGATTCACTGTATGAAATCGAAAGAGTGGCTACCGCTGCTGCCAAGGCCAACAAAGTACAACGAGTTCTTTTGCGTTTAACTCCGGGAATTGAAGCCCACACCCACGAATCTATCGCCACCGCACATGAAGATGTGAAGTTTGGTTTTTCAATCGCTAGCGGTTCAGCATGGGATGCAATCACTGCGGTGCGATCACATGCATCACTTGAGCTTCGTGGATTCCATGCACACATTGGTTCTCAAATCTTTGGATACGAATCCTTTGAACTTTCAGCAGAGCGATTAATTGGCTTGCTTGCAAAGTATCGAGATGAATTTAAGAGTGAACTACCAGAATTAGACCTTGGCGGTGGATACGGAATTGCTTACCTGCCAGGTGATGTTGCTGTTGTTCCAGCCGATGCGATGAAGGCTTTATCCGCAGCGGTATCTAAGAACTGCCAACTGCACTCATTAAAGGTTCCAACTGTTTCCATCGAACCAGGCCGCGCAATAGTTGGGCCAACCATGTTTACTTTGTATGAAGTTGGAACAGTTAAAGATGTAACCCTAGAAAACGGTACGCACCGTCGCTATGTTTCTGTTGATGGTGGAATGAGCGACAATCTTCGCCCCTCTTTATATGGCGCGGTTTACACGACAGTTTTAGCTAACCGAACCAGTAGCGCACAGAATGTTTCAAGCCGTCTGGTTGGAAAGCATTGCGAAACCGGCGATATTGTTATTCGTGAAATTGATTTGCCCGATGACATTGTTCCGGGGGATTTATTAGCTGTACCAGCAACAGGTGCATATGGGCGCAGTATGGCTAGCAACTACAACCATGTACCTCGTCCACCAGTTGTTGCAGTAAAAGATGGAAAAGCTCGTGTAATTGTGCGCCGAGAGACCGAAGATGATCTTCGGATGCTCGATATTTAACGCCGATCAAAGCATCTGTGAAAGAATAGGCCCATGAACTCGGGGGCAAAACAACTCTCTATTGGCATGCTCGGCTGCGGTGTAGTGGGCAGCCAGGTTGCTCGCCTGCTCCAAGATGATGAACAAGAGCTATCCGAGCGCTCAGGTGCGGTTCTTAAACTTTCTAGAGTTGGTGTTCGCACTGCTGGTCCCCGCGAAGGAATTGATCCAGCGCTCATCACAACAGATCTTCAATCAATTGTTTCTGACCCAAGCATCAATATCGTCATTGAAGTAATGGGTGGAATCGAACCTGCCAAATCCTTAATCCTCGATGCGATTAAAAATGGTAAGTCGGTGATTACCGCCAATAAAGCCTTGCTTGCAACTCATGGTCATGAACTCTTTAACGCAGCAGATGCCGCCAAAGTTGATCTGTACTATGAAGCAGCAGTTGCGGGTGCGATTCCAATTATTCGCTCAATGCGCGAATCATTAGCCGGTGATCAAATCACCCGCGTTATGGGAATTGTTAACGGTACAACTAACTACATTCTGACAAAGATGCATGAAGAAGGTCGCGCCTTTGATGAAGTTCTAAAGGAAGCACAAGCCCTTGGCTACGCCGAAGCCGATCCAACTGCAGATATCGAAGGCCATGATGCTGCGGCAAAAGCAGCGTTACTAGCCAGCCTTGCTTTCCACAGCACAGTAGTTATCGATGAGGTTTATTGCGAAGGTATTTCAAAGATCTCATCTGATGATGTTGCGGCTGCCAAATCAATGAACAGTGTTATCAAGTTGCTTGCCATCGCAGAATTAACTGTTAAAGATGAAATTTCTGTTCGAGTACACCCAGTGATCTTGCCGTTGTCCCACCCATTGGCATCGGTGCGTAACGCTTTTAACGCAATCTATGTTGAATCTGAAGCTGCTGGTCAGCTGATGTTCTACGGACGTGGTGCAGGTGGTGCTCCTACTGCTTCAGCAATCTTGGGTGATCTTGTCGCTGTTGCACGCCATGCTGCTTATTCAACCGTTGGTTATGGTGAATCAGATTACGCAGATCTAGATATTGCACCAATTGGAGCAGTTAAATCACAGTTCTTCGTGCGCTTGCATGTTGCCGATAAATCAGGTGTTTTGGCATCAATTGCTCAAACTTTTGCTAGTGAGAATGTTTCTATTCAAACAGTTCGTCAAGCTGGACTAGGTGCAGATGCAGAATTAGTAGTTGTTACACACGCAGCA
Source organism: Candidatus Planktophila sp. (assembly GCA_044375255.1). Classification (GTDB taxonomy): domain Bacteria; phylum Actinomycetota; class Actinomycetes; order Nanopelagicales; family Nanopelagicaceae; genus Planktophila. The sequence goes on along the minus strand of JBILNA010000050.1, from coordinate 3,217 downwards.
TCTGAAGATGCTTTAGATGCTTGCGTTGAAAAACTAAGAAAGATGGACATTGTCAGCAAAGTCGAAAGCGTAATTCGCGTTGAAGGAGCATCTTCCTAATGGGTCTCTTCTCAAAGAAAGATAGCGGTGCCCATCAGTGGCGTGGAGTCATTGAGGAGTACCGTCACCGCCTCCCAGTCAGCGATAAGACACCAATTGTTTCTTTGCGCGAAGGTGGCACTCCACTTATTTATGCATGCAATCTTTCTGAACTATTAGGTAACAATGTTTGGATCAAGTACGAAGGTCTTAACCCAACCGGTTCATTTAAAGATCGCGGAATGACAATGGCGATTTCAAAGGCTGCCGAAGTTGGCGCAAAGGCTGTTATCTGCGCATCAACTGGAAATACTTCAGCCTCTGCTGCTGCCTACGCAGTCAAAGCCGGGATGCGTCCAGCAGTATTGATTCCTAAAGGCAAGATCGCAATGGGAAAGCTTGCGCAAGCGGTCATTCATGATTCAACAATTTTGCAAGTAAATGGAAACTTTGATGATTGCTTAACTCTTGCAAAGGAGCTTTCAGAAAATTATCCAGTTGCCCTAGTTAACTCGGTAAATCCATTTCGTATCGAAGGCCAAAAGACGGCCAGCTTTGAAGTTGTAGATATGTTGGGCGATGCACCAGATATTCACGCATTGCCGGTTGGTAACGCCGGAAACATCACTGCCTATTGGAAGGGTTACAAGGAGTACAACAAGGATGGGCTTACAACAAAGCTACCTATGATGTATGGATTCCAAGCCGCAGGTGCTGCACCTATTGTTAAAGGCAAGATTGTGAAGAACCCAGAAACAATCGCAACGGCAATTCGCATTGGAAATCCAGCGTCTTGGCAACAAGCGCTCGAAGCTCGCGATATGTCAGGTGGAGTTATTGATTCAGTAACTGACCGCGAAATCTTGGCTGCCTACCGCTTGATTGCAGGAAAAGAAGGAATCTTCGTAGAGCCTTCATCTGCGGCAGGGCTTGCAGGTTTGCTCAAGTACAAAAAGGCGGGCAAACTGCCTAAGGACAAGACAATTGTTATTACTGTGACAGGACATGGATTAAAAGACATTCCTTACGCACTAGAGGCAGCAAAGAAGCCAATTGTTGTTCCAGTCAATGCAAAGATCGCAGCTAAAGCTTTGGGACTTGTTTAAATGAAGCCAACTTTTAAGGCACAACCAATGCAGGTGCAAGTTCCTGCCACTAGCGCCAATTTGGGACCAGGTTTTGATTGTCTTGGTTTAGCGTTAAACATGCACGATCGCTACATGGCACAGGTCATGGATGAACCTGGCGTTGATATTGATGTCACCGGCGAAGGCGCAGATGCGGTTCCAACAACAGATAAGAATTTAGTCATCAAGGCGATGTACAAAGGTTTTGATTTCCTAGGTGGGCGTCCTCGCGGAATCGCGTTACGACAGCTCAATGTGATTCCTCATGGTCGCGGCCTTGGTTCATCAGCTGCAGCAATTGTTGGTGGTTTAGCTCTTGCTCGCGCATTAGTTCTTGGTGGCAACGAACGCATGTCACATGAAGATATGTTGAACATCGCCAATGAAATGGAAGGCCATCCTGACAATGTTTCAGCAGCGATTTACGGCAGTGCAAATGTTGCGTGGCAAGAAAGCCAACGCGGCAAAGTAATCGCGCAATCATTAAATATCGAAGTTGATCCACGCATCAGTGCACTTGCATTTGTTCCAGCAACAGAGCTTTCAACATCAAAGGCACGCAAGATGTTGCCTGAATCAATTCCACATCAAGATGCGGTTCGAAACTCAATTAATACAGCGGTTTTAGTGCAAGCATTGCAACACCGCCCAGATTTGCTTTTGGGCGCAACTGAGGATTTCTTGCACCAGAGCTACCGCAGCGATGCGATGCCACAGAGCTTCGCCTTGATGGCAAAACTTCGCAAAGCAGGCGTTGCCGCCTTTGTTTCAGGGGCAGGTCCAACTGTTTTGGTTCTTCACACTGGCGGTGATGCTGAAGCTGCCGAATTAGATCGGGCGGCAGGAGAGAAGTTCCACATGATTCCGCTAGGCGTCTCTCGCACGGGCGTCACCGTCGTCACCGCTTAATTTTCCTCATTTTGCCGATTCCGGCTCAACCCTGCTAATCTTTACTTATCTGAACGGCTCTTCTAGCAGCCAGTAACACATCAGACAATGTCCCAAAAGACAGTTTCAAAAACAAAAATCCCAGGCTCTTTCGGGTTTATAGCCCAAAGCCAATAGCGAAAAGATATACATGACAACAGAAATTGAACCAGTTCGTTCAAACAGTCCAGAGCTTGCTGCAATGACCCTGCCAAAGTTGAAGACGGTAGCTACACAACTTGGTGTTGATGGCGCAGCGAAGATGAAGAAAGACGCACTCGTAGAGGCGATCGCTGATTTACAAGCGAAGAACCGCGAAGCTGCAAAGGCTGAACGCGAAGCACGTCGCGAAGCGCGTAACAACCGTAAGAAGGAATCAAAGCCAACGAACAACTCACAAGATTCAGATGATGACGGCGATGATGATTCATCTCCACAATCAAACAATGACCGCGGCGGCAACGATCGTGGTGGTCGCTTTGACCGTAACGACCGTGGTCGTGGACGTGACCGCAACCGCGATCGCAACCGCGATCGCGGGCATCGCGAAGAGCGTGAGCCAGTCATTAGCGAAGATGATGTTCTGGTTCCAGTAGGTGGCTTGCTCGATATTCTCGAAAGCTACGCATTTATCCGCACAGGTGGATACCTGCCAGGACCAAACGATGTTTACGTTTCATTGCAGCAGGTTCGCAAGAACGGTCTGCGCAAGGGAGATGTTGTAACTGGCCAAGTTCGCCAACCTCGCGAAGGTGAAACAAAGCAGAAATTCAACGCATTAATCACTCTTGAAACCGTGAATGGAATGACTCCGGAAGAAGCACGTAACCGTGTTGAGTTCGGAAAGTTGACTCCGCTTTATCCTCAGGAGCGTTTGCGTCTTGAGACGGAGGCAAATGTTCTTACAACTCGTGTTATCGATCTGATTGCACCAATTGGTAAGGGTCAGCGCGGTTTGATTGTTTCGCCTCCAAAGGCCGGTAAGACAATGGTTCTGCAATCAATTGCTAACGCGATCACAACAAACAACCCAGAGTGTCACTTGATGGTTGTTCTAGTTGATGAGCGTCCAGAAGAAGTTACAG
>JBILNA010000049.1:0-5653 GCA_044375255.1 Candidatus Planktophila sp. | reverse complement strand
AGATGCAAGTAGCGCTCGCTTCTTGTCTTACTTACCAAGAAGAATTGAACAAGGCTGGCATGGATCGAATCTGCACAGAGATTTTAAGTGCGGAAGGCATCGAGTACTACCTAGCTGAGGAATACCATCAAAAGTATTTACAAAAAAATCCAAATGGATACGACTGTCATTCAAGCACAGGTGTTCCTTACCCAGAAACGGTTGCCTAGTTCATGAGCGAAAAAGAGTATCCAGTAAAAATCGATGAAGCTGAACTTGCTAAGCGCGTAGATCCTTTGTCGTACGCAGTCTTGCGTAACGCCGCAACCGAGACCGCCTTTACAGGTGAATACACCGAGACCGAGACGATTGGTGTTTACAAGTGCAAAGCGTGCAGCGCCGAATTGTTTAGAAGTGAAACCAAGTTTCATTCAGGCTGCGGATGGCCATCTTTCTATGCACCAACTGAAAACGATGCCGTTGAGCTTTTGGAAGATCGATCATTAGCGCCACGTATTCGCACGGAGGTTCGTTGTGCTGCCTGCGGATCACACCTTGGGCATGTTTTCAAAGGTGAAGGCTATGCGGTGCCCACTGATGAGCGTTGGTGCATTAACTCAGTTGCCTTGGTTCTAGAGGAAAAGTAGGGCTACAAAGAAAAAGTTGGGTATTCGTCTGTGACAAGCAAAAAGGCGTAACCGGCAACACGGTTCCAATAAGCAATCGTTCCTACGATGCCTTCGGCACAAACTTCAGGATATTTTCCTGTAAACAAAATACTGAACCAACCAAGCAGTGTTAGTAATGCTGCGTATATGAGGTAGACAAGTCCAGCAAAATAAAGCGGTAGAGCAAGAAGCCACTTGATCAATGGCAACCAACGGTTAAGCTGCTTTGCATCGACTTCTGGGAAAGTCACACTCACGATGTCATTTTCTTCAATTGATGGATACTCATCTGTTAGTAAAACTAAGTAAACATCGACACGTGTTTGCAATGACAGTACCGCTTCATTAAATGCTAAGACATAACTTGGGTATACCTGTCGAACAACAATTGCCAAAGCTGCAGGCAATGTGAGTACACCGGCGAAGATTGCTAAAGAATCATCCGAAAATGAAGCCGAAGGAGCAAATGAAGATACGAAGATCAGCGCTGGCACGGCAAGAATGATCCGGAAAAAAGCGGTAACTCGATTGCGCTCGGTCAGGGTTACATCTACTTGGGTTTCAATTTGGTTGCTCATAAGGCCCAATCTACCTCTGATTACCAGGGGGATTGCTAATTGCAGCCTCTTTGCCGTATTTTTGCAGCCCTTGCAGGATTTTTGCAGGGCAAGTTGCAGAAATTGTTAAGTAGGAGGTGAAGAGATGGCAGGAATTAAAGAGGTTGCAGAAGAAGCTGGCGTTTCTACCGCCACCGTTTCACGCGCACTTCGTGGACTGCATCATGTCAATCAACAAACTCGCGAAAAAATTATTGCAGCAGCAGAAAAGTTGAATTATCCCTTAAACACAGAGCGTCAAGGCTCATCTAGTGGACGGACAAACTCTGTAGGTGTTGTCGCGCCCTACATTTCTCGTTGGTACTTTTCACAAGTAATTAGTGGCGCAGAACAAGCCTTGCGTGAAGCGGGTATGGATTTACTTCTCTATAACTTCAGCCAAATGAAGGGCCGAGAAAGGCTTTTCCAACATCAGCTCTTTAAAGGTCGCGTTGATGCCCTGATTGTCATATCGCTTCCCCCGACTGAAGAAGAGTTTGACTCAATGCTGTCACTTGGAATTCCAATTGCCCTTGTTGGAATGGAGCATGAAAAGTGCGCATCAATCAAGATCGATGATGTGGCAGGAGCGAGAACTGCTACCCAGCACTTAGTAAATCAGGGCCACAAAAAGATTGGCTTAATGTCAGGTCGACCAGATGACCCATTCAACTTTTCAGTTCCACAAGATCGACGTAAAGGTTTTATGCAAGTGCTTGCAGAAAATGATTTGGAATGGCTGCCATCCCGTGAAATCCACGGTGATTTCACTATGCATACTGCCTCTAGAGCGATGGATGATTTATTAGCTCGCCCTAATCGCCCGACTGCAATTTTTTGTGAGTCAGATGAAATGGCAATCGGTGCGATGCAAGCCTTACGACGTCATGGTCTAAAGGCACCCGATGACATTTCAATTATTGGTTTTGATGGTCATGAAATGGCAGAGTTTTCAGAGTTGACGACAATTGAACAACCAGTCACTTTGATGGGTGAAATGGCTGCATGGTCAATCATGGAGAGATTACGTAAGCCTGTTATCGATCCACCTTCACTTGTTTTGCCGACCACGCTTGTTGTTCGCAATTCAACTAGACGACTTACACCCGAAGAACAAGTTCTCTGAGGTAGCCTTAACGGTATGAGCAATCATCGGGTTTCGGTTCCGCACCTTTCAATTCTGCAAACACATCGCAGTGAAAAGTGGCGTGGCTTCCCAAAGGATGTGCTGCCTTTACCTGTTGCTGAAATGGATTTTCCGGTCGCTGAGCCAATTCGTGCAGTACTTGCAGAGATGGTTGCAAACTCCGACCTTGGATACTTGGGCCCGATTCCTGAACTTGGAGTTGGTTTCCAAAAGTTTGCACATGAGCGCTGGAACTGGGATTTGGATGCATCTCAAGTTCGCGCTGCAACAGATGTGGGTGTTGCAGTTGTAGAAATTCTGCGCATAATGACTCAACCAGGTGACTCAATATTGATTAATTCACCGGTCTATCACAATTTTTATAATTGGATAAATGAAACAAAACTCAACAAGGTCGATGTTCCGTTTCAGCGAACTGGTGATGAAGCCGCAAACCCATGGGATATTGATTGGGCTGGTATTGAAAACGCCTACGCATCAGGAATCAAAGTTCATCTCCTATGTAGCCCCCACAATCCACTTGGAAGAATTTACTCAAAAGAGGAGCTTCTCAAGTTTGTCGGGTTGGCTCAAAAGCACAATGTCTTGATTATCAGCAATGAGCTTCACGCACCATTAACCTACACAGGAAAGCAGTACACCCCTATTTTGTCTTTGGGAGAAAACGCGCAAAAGGTAAGCATTGTTGTTTCAGCTGCTTCTAAGGGGTGGAACATCGCAGGACTCAAGTGCGCAATTATTGTTACTCAGGATCCAGTACTTTTTGCTCGATTAAATGAAATGCCTCTGGCTGTACATTACAGATCCTCGATTCTTGGTGCATTTGCAACCTCTGTAGCATTTTCTGATTGTGGGGATTGGCTTGATGATGTTGTCTCGCAACTTGATGAGAATCGCTACCTGATTAAGAATTTACTGTCTGCAAAGCTCCCAAGCGTTAGGTACCACATACCCGACAATGGATACTTGGCTTGGCTTGATCTCGAATCTTTGAAATTAGGAGTAGATCCATCAAAAGTTCTACTAGAAAAGGGGCGGGTTGCCTTTAACCCAGGCCATACTTTTGGTCCGCAGTGTTCTCAATACATTCGACTTAACTTTGCGACAAGCCCAGTAATTGTCAGCGAAGCAATAGAACGTATCGCTCGGACTGTCTAAGTGGAGAACAAGAAATATGATGTTGTCATCATCGGCGGGGGACACAACGGTTTAGTCGCCGCCACGTATCTAGCTCGCGCAGGTAAATCTGTCAGAATCCTTGAAGCAAACCCGGAAATAGGTGGTGCTTCACAAAGTGTGCGAACTTTTCCAGAATATGATGCAAACCTATCCCGCTATTCATATTTGGTCTCACTTTTGCCCGACAAGATTGTTAATGACTTAGGCCTTTCCTTTGAATGCATCTCTCGTGAGGTTTCTAGCTACACCCCATACGGAGAAAATCAAGGACTGTATGTTTCAAGAATTTGGGATTCAGAGACTGAAAGCTCCTTTAACCAACTAGATCCTTCAGGAAATGAAGCAAAGGCTTGGCAAACTTTTTATGCAGAGATTGCAGAATTTGCTGAAAAGATTGCACCAACAATGCTCGAACCCCTAAAGACCCGCAGCGAACTAAAACGCGAGATTGATTTAGATGCTACGTGGCAATACTTAATTGAAGAGCCTATTGGCAATGTCATCACCGAAAGATTTAATGATGATGTTGTACGCGGTGTGGTGCTGACAGATGCACTTATTGGCACTTTTGCATCAGCCTTTGATTTACAAGCAAATGTCTGCTTTTTGTATCACCTGATTGGAAATGGAACAGGGGAGTGGAAAGTGCCTAAAGGCGGAATGGGTGCTTTGGTCAATGAACTTGTTCGTGTAGCTACCGAAAGCGGAGTTCAGATTTCGCTAAACGCTAAAGCCAGTTCAGTCTCTTCGTCGCCTACTGGCGTAAGCGTGCAACTAGAAAACGGCGAAACCGTTTCAGCAGAGTATCTTCTTTCAAATGCAGCACCTGGTGTATTGGCAAAACTGCGCGAAACGACTGCACCAAAAAGTCTTGACGGTTCGCAGTTGAAGATAAACATTTTGTTAAAGCGACTTCCTAAACTCAAATCTGGGATTGATCCACGACTTGCATTTGCAGGAACATTTCACGCAAATGAGAGCTTTACTCAGTTTGAATCAGTTTTTAAAGATGCTAAAAATGGTGTGATGCCACAAAAGATGCCGATTGAAATGTACTGCCACACCTTGACGGACCCATCAATTTTGAGTCAAGAATTACAAGATGCTGGCTATCAAACTCTGACCTTGTTCGGACTACACACCCCAGCCTCTCTCTTTGATGGCAATAATGATCAGGCTCGAGATGCTGCACTCAACTCTGCTTTGGCATCCCTCAATGATTACTTGGCCGAACCAATTGAAGATGTGATCGCCGCTATTGAAGTTAAAACTCCGCTAGATATTGAAGAAGCAATCGCACTTCCACGTGGCAACATCTTCCATAAGGATTTGTCGATGCCATTTCGTGAGGATGGAACTAAGGAATCCTGGGGTGTTGAAACCGATGACCCGCGCATCTTCATATGCGGAGCAGGAGCAGTTCGAGGCGGGGGAGTTAGCGGGATTCCTGGCCACAATGCGGCTATGGCAATCCTTTCGAACAATTAGACTTCGGTCATGAGTCTTCACCCTGAAACATCAGCGATTACCGCAGGCCGTCCTGAAGTTGCACCTGATGCTTCTTTGAATCCTCCAATTGTTTTCTCTTCTACTTATCACGCAGGTGGACCAATTGGTTATGGACGCTACGGTAATGAAAGTTGGACCGCATTAGAATCCGCAATTTCAGAACTTGAAGGTGGACAATCTCTTACTTTCTCTTCAGGTATGGCAGCGATCAGCGCGGTATTTTCAATTCTGCCAATTGGTGCACCTGTTGTTGCATCCAATCAGGGATACAGCGGAACCATGGGATTACTTAATCAGCATCATGCATCTGGTCGACTTGAAGTTCGTTTTGTAGATATCACCAATACACAAGAAGTAATTGGTGCGCTGAAAGGTGCGGCGCTGTTATGGCTAGAGTCTCCAACTAATCCTTGTCTTGATATTGCTGATCTTCCTGCGCTGATAGTTGCAGCTAAAAAGCAAACAATCGGAGTTGGCGTGGACAATACTTTTGCAACTCCATTAGTTCAAAAGCCATTGTCAATGGGTGCTGACATTGTTATGCATTCCGTCACCAAGTTTCTTGCTGGCCATAG
>JBILNA010000119.1:0-3175 GCA_044375255.1 Candidatus Planktophila sp. | reverse complement strand
AGCAAAAGAGGTTGGAGCGCTCAATGACTATTCAAGGCATGGAATAGTTATTGGTGGACGCGGTGCTACATACGAGAACTCCTTTCTCCATTTATCTAGCAAGGAAGGAATCGGTTGGTTCTGCGGACGAATCGATGCACCCGAGATTCATGATTTATCACGAGCCGTGGATGAAGAAAATGGCCAGAATGAACTCAATCCAACTCGTGTAATTGGCCGCAGTCGTGATGGATTAGTGCGTGAACATCCTTATTGGGCACAACTTTGTGCAGCGGTTGACCCACACCTTAAGCCAATTCTAGAAGCTATTGCAGATGAAGAAGGCGCTCAACGTCGCGAAGGCGACAAGCTGCGAAATCGTTTCAATGCGCTTAGCAATACTCTGGCAAACAAGCTTCAAGAGTTATTAGATGCAAGTGATTCTGGTGAGATTCCAACCGAAACAGGGGAGGATGATTCATATCAAGATTTGACGATCATCCCGCCTCGCCGAATTTGTAAGAAAAATGAAGTCATTTCACTTACTGTGCGAGCACCCGAAGGAATGGATTTAGCACCACTTCAGATTAACTTAACTTCTGGAACTAATGTCGTTGAGATTCTTGAGCTTCCTGATCCAGATGGATGGGTGAAGCATGAGCGCTTGCCGGTTGTTAGCAATACAGTGCGAATAAAGGCATTAAATGTTGGATCAACATCCCTGATTGCAACTCGTAATGAAGTGTCGGCTTTCTGTGAAATCACAGTTATTGACTTTGATACACCTGAGGAAGTAATTCCCGAAGGCCTCATCTTTGATCCTGAGACAGTAAGTGTCGCACCAGAAAAAAGAAAAGTAATGATTCTGCGCGCACCTATCGAACTTGCAGGTGAAAAGGCGCACATTACTGTCAATAACGAATTACTTGAGGTGCAAAAAGTTGCCACCCTTAAGCCAAATGGCTCGGGCACAGCGTGTGAGGCACGAGTGGTTGCTATAGCAGGCAAGTCCGAAGGTAATACAACTGTTACAGCAACTGTTGGGACGATCTCAGCAAATGCAACAGTGAAGATCACTGAAGCAGGGCACAAACGCAATCCTAAGCTTGATTTCGAGCTAAGCGGAAGAGATAACCCAACTCAAAGAGTTACCGCAAGCATCGAAGATGGAAAACTAATGATCAGGCTTTACGGAAAACATAGATCATTAAAAAATATCTTTGGTGCCTGGACTGCCTCAGGATTTGAGAATGAGAATACTCCTGAAGCCAGTGCCACAATTTGTGAAACCTTGGCGCAGCAATTGGCGTCATATGTTGTCGAACGCGAAGCTGAAATGCATCCAGAGCGATTTAGCGATGCTGCGATGTACTTTGCTCGCCAACAGCAACTTCTGCCACATTTTGTGATCGCACTACAAGCGGGATTGGTGAATCGATAATCTATGGACGAGTATCTAACCGATCTAATTACATTCAATGGAGACCCCGAAGTTGTACTACTTTGGGACAACTTTACAAACCCTGTAACCAACTCTTTGCAAAGGTTTCTATCTCGATCCTACAGAGACGATAGCTGGAAATTTGGAATCAGCTACAACCACCTTAAGGAGCATAGGTTGTCAGATCTCATGGATACTCCAAATGTTGGAGAGATTCGTAAGAACCAAATCTTGGATGAGCTTGCCAATGTATTTGGAGTTTATGAGAAGCAAGGTTTAGATGGATGGGTTGCTGCCCACATTGAAGCATTGGAAGATACTGATGGCGCAACATACACACCAGATGCTGTTGATTTGTCTACATCCTTGCTCGATGTTATAAAAGGAATAATCTTTTACTACAACGATTATCGTGAAATTGATGATAGAACTCTCGAGATAATTAGAGCACGCGTGCCAGCTTTAATGCGTCATCCAAAGACTCTGGAGGAACTAGGTACTCAATTCAATATAACTCGAGAACGAGTTCGACAAATTGAAAGCAAGTACTTAGATCTTCAGCTGGGATCAGTAAAAGAGACCAATTTTGTAATGCTAGAGCTGGTCAAGGTCCTAGAGAACTCTTTATCTGAAGATGATTTCATTGAGAAAGCACAAGAGGCAGAGCTTCTTGAAGGTGAACCGATAACCGTGGTCAAATTAAAGGCAATTATGCAAGTTCTTGGCTTGGAAAATTACCTTTCACGGGTCGAAACCGTGGAATCTCAATGGGATATCGCAAACTATGTAAAGGATGTTTTATCCCAAAAAGCTCGCGAAGCACGACACAAATTTGGATTAATCGATCTGAGCACCTTTACGAAGGAAAACAAAGTTGGTGAGGCGGAAGCCTTTGCTGCAATCCATGCAGTTTATCCACGTTCGATTCGGGCAGGCCGGCTGGTTCTAGCCAGAACACCTGGCTTAGATACGGCATTTGAGAATGCAATTGGCAAACAACTCATGGTGTTTAATGAATTAAATGCCGAGTCACTGCTTGTGGGAATCGAACGACAAGCCAACTATCGCCAGACTCCTTTAGTCGGATTAAAAGCAGATCTGATTGCAATGATTAAAGAGTTGGCTGGTGAAATTCCAAATTTCACCACTTTCAGGTCAAACACACTTGAGGATCCCGAATTGTCACAAACAGATGAGTGGATTTTGGAAGTTTTCAGAGACTCACCTACAGGAATGATGCACCGAAATGAAATTACTGCCGCTGCAATGCGCGATGGCAAGAATGTAAATTCAATTGGAGTATTCCTGATCTTCAATTCGCTTATTCGCCCCGTAGGCTCTGCCGTTTTAGCATTGGCTGATCAGAGCTTTGATGTCGAGCTCGTCAAACAGTATGCAGCAATTGCTCGTGCCGCTGAGGAGCCAACACAACTGGATTTCGGCTTTCAAGGCTCCGACATACTCATTACCTTCACTCCAAACTTGAACACAATCGCAGCAGGCGTTCTCTTCCCTAAGCAAGAATTGCGCGACATGGTCAAGCTGCATTCCTTCCCAGTTGAATGTTTTTGTGGAGCCTTTGAATCCAACCAAATGCTAAGAATGAAAAATCCTAGCTTTTGGACAGGATTTACTGGATCAATCAAACATCTACAGAATCAACACGGCTACAAAAAGGGTCAAGAGATTCAAATGTTGTTAGACATGGACAAGAAGACCGCAAAAGTTCTAGATGTTGACAACTAGCTCCTGATC
>JBILNA010000002.1:0-20037 GCA_044375255.1 Candidatus Planktophila sp. | reverse complement strand
AGTCATACCAGCAGTCAATTACTTCAGGTACACGTGTCATTGTCTGTGAACATTCGGCACAAGCAAAGGTGATGTCATCAACAAATGGTCGGTGTGGATCCAAATTAGATAGCTCTTGTCCAGCTAATGCTCCTAGCTCCTTTAGGGAATCAACACAGATTTCATGTTTGTTTTCACAGCGCCAAATTGGAAGTGGAGTTCCCCAATAACGATTACGAGAAAGAGCCCAGTCAATATTGTTGTTGAGCCAATCGCCGTAGCGACCTTCTTTAATTGTCTCTGGGTGCCAATCGGTTGCTGCATTTTCGCGAAGCAACGCATCCTTAATTGATGTAGTTCGGATGTACCACGATGGTTGTGCGTAATACATCAACGCTGTGTGACAGCGCCAGCAATGAGGGTATGTGTGCTCATACTGCTGATGTTTGTACAGAGCACCACTTGATTTGAGCTCTTTGACCAAAGCTTTATCGGCATCTTTAAAGAAAACTCCACCAACAACTGGTACATCAGCTAAGAAATGGCCATCTGGGGCAATTGGATTTACAACTGGCAAACCATAGCTACGGCATACCGCTAAGTCATCAGCACCAAAAGCCGGGGATTGATGAACTAAACCTGTTCCATCTTCGGTGGTTACATATGTGGCAAGAACAACATAGTGAGCATCAGGAATTTCAATGTAATCAAATGGACGCCTATAGGTGGTGCGTTCTAAATCTTTACCCAGCATGGTTTTTAGGATTTTCTTCTCACCCTTAACCGCTTCCATCAAATTCTTGGCAACGACAAGTACCTCGGTATTTTCTTCTTCAGTAACTTCGATTGCTACATATTCGACATCTGGATGCACAGCAATGGCGGTATTTGAAACCAAAGTCCAAGGGGTAGTCGTCCACACCAAAAGTGATGCTTGTAGTGGGGCAAGCTCTCCTGATGTAATTGGAAAGCGAACAAAGACGGATGGATCGGTAACTGTTTCATACCCTTGGGCTAATTCGTGATCTGATAAACCGGTTCCGCATCGAGGGCAATACGGTGCCACGCGATGGTCTTGCACCAGCAAACCCTTTTTCCAGATCTCCTTAAGCGACCACCACACTGATTCAACATATTCAGGTGACATAGTCCAATACGCTTCATCAAAATCAACCCAGAAACCCATGCGATCTGTCATGTCGGTGAATGCGCTGACGTGACGCTGAACAGATTCGCGGCACTTGTCATTAAATGGTGCTATTCCAAACTTTTCGATATCGCCTTTACCGGTAAAACCAAGTTCTTTTTCTACAGCGATTTCAACTGGCAGACCATGGCAATCCCAACCCGCTTTACGAGTTACTTGCTTGCCCTTCATGGTGTGAAAGCGCGGAAACAAATCCTTAAAGACACGCGCTTCGATGTGGTGTGTTCCGGGCATGCCGTTGGCAGTAGGGGGACCTTCATAGAAAGTCCACGCAGGTGCACCTTCACGGGCTGCGACAGTTTTTTCAAAGATTGAATTTTCGCGCCAGAACTTAAGAATTGAATGTTCGACGGCAGGCAGATCAACAGCTGCAGGGATGGCGCGAAAGGGCATAAAAAAATCCTCCAGAAAACAAACTCTGGAGGGACGATTGCTGCGTTCACAGCATTCGCGGTACCACCCGCCTTGCACACCGTGGTGTGCCACTTGTAATCCCGTGTGCCGGTTCTACATGGAGCTAGCTCCATTTCTTCCTGCCAGCTCGTGAGGTGATAGCCCCGTCAACGCCCTTTACGCGAGGTTCCTAGTGTAGATGATTGAAAGCTTCAAAATTGACCGTGGCGAACTTGGTCAGGGTGGGTGTCAAGGCATAAGGTTCGCGACATGCCTAAGAAGCCTGTTAAAAAAGTAGCCGCTAAGAAGACGGCTGTGAAGAAGGCTCCAGCAAAGAAGGCTCCAGCAAAGAAGGCTCCAGCAAAGAAGGTTGCCAAGAAGGCAGCACCGGCTAAGAAAGGGGTTGCAAAGAAAGTTGCTAAAAAGGCAGCACCTGCCAAGAAGTCAACGGTCAAGAGCATCCCCGTTAAGAAAGCTCCTGGAAAGCCATTTCCATCTAAGACCACTTTAACGGTCGATGAAAAATCCCAAACAGTTTCAGTCTCAACAATTACCGCACCTGTAGTTGCACCAGTTGTTGAAGAACGTCGCCTAGTGATGCCGCCTCCACCACGTCCAGTAAAAAGTGGCAAGAAGATCGCACCGCTTAAGCCAATCAAGGTCGCACCTACTCCTGTAGTTGTTAGCGAAAACGAATCTCCATGGACTGCAGCTGAAATCAAAGCGATTAAAAGTGAAATTTCAAAGGAGCTGGATCGACTGCGCAAAGAACTTGCAGTTGTAGAACAAGAGATGGATGCATTGATTCAGGAATCTGGTGAAGGCGCTGGAGATGATCAAGCAGATGCGGGCACCAAGACTTTTGAACGCGAACATGAAATGTCACTTGTAATTAACGCTCGCGACATGGTTTTACAGACCGAACGCGCACTTGAGCGAATTGAAAACAAAACTTATGGAAATTGCGAAGAGTGCGGCTCTCCAATTGGTAAAGCTCGCCTGCAAGTATTTCCTCGCGCAACCCTCTGCATGCTGTGCAAGCAGAAGGAAGAACGGCGCTAAGGGTGCGCACTTGGCGCACACTCTTTAGTGTTGCCTGGGCAGTTTGGATCCTTGATTTAGCTACCAAGATCTGGGCAGTTAACAATCTTTCCTACAGATCAAATGTCAAGGTAATCGGAGAATTCTTCCAACTAACCTTTGTTCGAAATCCCGGCGCTGCATTTTCTTTTGCTGCGGGAGCAACCATTTTCTTGACTCTCTTTAGTTTGGTAGTAATGATCGTGGTTTTGTATTACTCGCCGAAAATTACTTCGCGCGGGTGGGCCGTGGTTCTGGGATTGGTTCTTGGTGGAATCCTGGGGAACATGGTTGATCGCATCTTCCGTGAGCCCGGTGTATTAAGGGGTCATGTAATCGATTGGTTACAACTTCCCAACTGGCCGGTTTTTAACATCGCTGACATGGCAATAGTTAGCGCAGCCATCATTTCTATGGTTTTAACTGCCAGAAATATCCCGCCCATAACAAAGGTAGGCTCACAACCATGAGTAACCGCGAACTACGCACCTTGTCGGTGCCAGAAGGAGTCGCGGGAGAGCGCATCGATAGCGCCCTTACACGTGTATTGGGTTTGTCTCGTACGGCGGTTGTAAAACTGCTTGAAGATGGTGACATCACAACTGGCGGTAAAGCGATGCCTAAATCTGATCGCGTTACGGCAGGCCAAATCATTGAAGTGTTGATGCCCGCACCAGTTAATACAGATCCAATCCCATTGACGCCTTTAGAGGGATTAACCATTGTTTACGATGATCAAGATATTGTTGTAATTGATAAACCAATTGGATGCGCCGCTCATCCAAGTCCAGGATGGACGGGTCCAACAGTTGTTGGAGCTTTGATGGCAGCTGGATATTCAGTCTCTACTTCAGGACCGGCCGAACGCCAAGGAATTGTTCATAGATTAGATGTGGGCACTAGTGGATTAATGATCGTTGCAAAGAGTGACACCGCTTTTCATGTTCTTAAGGATGCTTTTCGAAATCGCACCGTAGACAAGATTTACCACGCAATGGTGCAAGGGCATCTGGATCCAACAACTGGAACTATTGATGCACCCATCGATCGACATCCAAAAGAGGATCATCGCTTTGCAGTCGTTGCAACAGGAAAAGAATCAATTACGCATTATGAAGTAATCGAATTTTATCGAGGAGTTTCAATGGCAAAAATTGAACTTGAAACCGGTCGCACGCATCAAATCCGTGTTCACTTCTCGGCGCTACATCACCCACTAGTTGGTGACACGACTTACGGGGCAGATCCGGTACTGGCCAAAAGTTTGCAGATGGCTAGACCTTGGCTTCACGCCGCTCAACTTCGCTTTGCCCACCCAGTTACTGGCCAAGCTCTGGAGTTCCACGCCCCGTACCCAGCCGATCTCACACGCTCGCTGGCGTTGCTTTCCGACGCCGTTCTGCCATAGCCACTAATCTCGCCAATCATGTCCACGGAAAACTTCGTACACCTTCACGTCCATACCGAGTATTCAATGCTCGATGGCGCTGCTCGCGTTGGCGATTTGATGTCCGAAGTCAAAGCTCAGGGTATGCCGGCCATTGCGATGACAGATCACGGCAATGTATTTGGTGCTTTTGAATTTTATAAGGCAGCAAAAAAGGCTGAAGTAAAGCCAATCATTGGTATCGAAGCTTATGTAGCACCAGAATCAAGATTTGATAAGAAGCGTGTTCAGTGGGCAGACGGTGGAGAAGATGATGTTTCAGGTGGTGGCGCATATACCCACATGACTATTTTGGCTGAAAACAATGAAGGTCTTGGAAATCTTTTTAGATTGTCATCACTTGCATCCCTTGAAGGCTATTACTACAAGCCACGCATGGATCGTGAATTGTTAGCCAAGCATTCAAAGGGTTTAATCGCAACGACTGGTTGCCCAGGTGGAGAAATCCAAACTCGATTGCGCATGGGTGCATATAAAGAGGCGATAAAGGCGGCAAGTGCTTACCGTGACATCTTTGGCAAGGAGAATTTTTTCCTTGAAGTAATGGATCATGGAATCGATATCGAAGCCCGTGTTAAGGCGGACTTGATGAAGTTAGGCAAAGAGCTTGGTTTGCCGCTGCTTGCAACTAATGATCTGCACTACACACGACAAGAAGATGCCGGTGCACATGAGGCGCTACTTTGTGTTCAGTCTGGTTCAACTTTGGCAGATCCAAAAAGATTTAAATTTGATAATGATTCTTTCTATGTAAAGACCGCGGCGCAGATGCGTGAACTCTTTAAGGATATTCCTGAAAGTTGCGATAACACATTGTTGATTGCAGAACGTTGCAACATCACTTTGCGCGAGGGCGAAAATCTGCTTCCACAATTTGAAGTCCCAGCAGGTGAAACTGAAGATTCTTGGTTGAAGAAAGAGGCTGAACGTGGCCTCAAGGAACGACTTGGCTCACGGATCACACCCGCACATGAGGATCGCTTGAAGTATGAACTTGGTGTTATGGAAAAAATGGGCTTCCCTGGATACTTTCTGGTCGTTGCTGACCTTGTTGGTCATGCAAAGAAGGTTGGTATTCGCGTAGGCCCTGGTCGTGGATCTGCAGCAGGTTCTTTAGTTGCTTATTCATTAGGTATTACAGGTTTGGATCCGCTAGAACACGGCTTGCTGTTTGAGCGTTTCCTTAATCCTGAACGTATCTCTATGCCAGATATTGACTTGGACTTTGATGAACGCCGTCGCAGCGAAATGATTCGATATGCAACTAATAAGTATGGTGAAGACCGAGTTGCTCAGATCATTACCTACGGAACGATTAAATCTAAGCAAGCGATTAAGGATTCAACTCGAGTTCTTGGCTACCCCTATGTTGTTGGAGAAAAGCTGACGAAAGCACTTCCACCTTCTGTTATGGGTAAAGATATTTCGCTCGGTGGGGTTTTTGATCCAAAGGATGATCGTTATGGCGAAGCCGGCGAATTCCGTGCTTTGTATAACGCAGATCCTGATTCAAAACGCGTTGTCGATACTGCACGTGGTCTTGAAGGATTGAAACGCCAGTGGGGCGTCCACGCCGCCGGTGTCATTCTTTCGCGTGAGCCATTGCTAGATGTGATTCCAATTCATCGCCGCGAAGCAGATGGAGCGATCATTACCCAGTTTGATATGGGCGCATGCGAAGCAACTGGTTTGCTCAAGATGGACTTTTTGGGTCTGCGAAACCTTTCCGTGCTTGATGATTGTTTGCTCAACATCAAAGCAAATCAGGGTAAAGAAGTTGTACTTGAAGATCTAACACTGGATGATTCAAAGACTTATGAACTCTTAAGTCGCGGCGATACTTTAGGTGTGTTTCAGCTCGACGGTGGGCCAATGCGAGCATTGCTTAAAAGCATGTCTCCAGATTCATTTGAAGATATTTCAGCAGTTATCGCGCTTTATCGCCCTGGTCCTATGGGAGAAAATGCACACAACAACTATGCAGATCGTAAGAATGGACGCAAGCCCGTAGAACCGATCCATCCAGAACTCTCTGTTCCGCTACATGAAATCTTGGGCGATACCTATGGCTTGATTGTTTATCAGGAGCAAGTTATGGCAATTGCTCAAAAGGTCGCGGGATTTACTTTGGGTCGTGCGGATCTTTTGCGTAAGGCGATGGGTAAGAAGAATAAGGAAATTCTGGATAAAGAGTATGTTCCTTTTGAAGCAGGCATGAAGGAAAACGGTTTCTCAACGGCAGCAATTAAGCGTTTATGGGAAGTTCTGATTCCTTTCTCTGATTATGCATTTAACCGTGCGCACTCTGCTGGATACGGTGTTGTTTCATACTGGACTGCTTATCTAAAGGCCAACTACCCAACTGAATACATGGCTGCTTTACTTACTTCAGTTCGCGATGACAAAGATAAATCTGCACTTTACCTTTCAGAATGCCGTCGCATGGGAATCAAAGTTTTGCCACCAGATGTCAATGAATCGGATGCCGAATACACCCCACGAGGTGTTGATATTCGCTTCGGCCTTGCCGCGATTCGAAATGTTGGCGAAGGCGTAGTTGGGTCTATTAAGAATGCGCGTGATTCAAAGGGACGCTATTCGTCCTTCGGAGATTTCCTTGCCAAGGTTGATGCTCAAGTGTGTAACAAAAAGACGATTGAATCGCTCATCAAAGCTGGAGCCTTTGGTTCACTTGGCTCTACACGTAAAGGTTTGATTGCAGTTCACCTTGAAGCGATTGATTCAGTGATTGAGTCAAAGCGCGCAGAAGCCATTGGTCAATTTGATCTCTTTGGGGGAGAAGCGGTCACCGCTGTATCTGGTTTAGATATCGAAGTACCAACTGGCGAATGGGATAAAGCGATGTTGCTTTCCTACGAACGCGAAATGTTGGGTCTTTATGTCTCTGACCACCCATTACTTGGTGTTGAACATGTTCTGCGTGCCAACACAGATATGTCTATAAGCGAGTTAGTTGATGAAGGTGCTCAGCATGAATCAATTGTGACAATTGGTGGATTAATAACAAGTGTTACCAGAAAAGTCTCGCGACAAGGTGCATCGTGGGCGGTTGTCACTATTGAGGATCTAGAAGGTGCGCTGGAAGTTTTATTCTTTGCAAATACATATAACCAATATTCGATGTCCTTGACCGAAGATCGAATCGTCACAATTAGAGGTCGAGTGGATCGTCGCGAAGATGCTCTGCGCTTTACTGCCATTGAAATGTCTATGCCCGATATCAGTGCTGGGCCATCTGGACCGCTGATTATTTCTCTACCAATTCAGCAGTGCACACCACCAGTTGTAGATCGGATAAAAGAGATTTTGCGATCACATCCTGGAAAGCGTGAAGTTCACCTACAGCTTGTCGATAATGGAAACAGCACGGTGATGAAGGTCGATGCGCTAATCACTTCTTCGCCAAGCCTGAGCGCTGATTTGAAATCAATCTTGGGCCCTAACTGCCTGGTTTAAATCAATAGGCATCTCACACCGCCTTGCCCTTACAATTGCCTAATGATTCGTACCGTTGACCTGCGCGCACGATCGCTGTCAAAAGCCCAATACAACGCCGAACTACCGCGAGCTACGCTCAACGTCGCCGAAGCCATGCTTCTCATCGAGCCCATTCTTAACACAGTAAGGAATGGAACGGAAGCAGATCTAATGGCGCTGGCCCAAGAGTTTGATGGTGTGAGGCCACCCAGTATTCGAGTTCCGCAAAGCGCCTTAGATACAGCACTAGCTCAATTGGATCCTGCAATTCGAGCGGCTTTGGAACTATCTATCTCGCGGATCACCAAAGTGCACAACGACCAGCTGCGTAATGAAAAAACCACCACGGTTGTTGATGGCGGAACCGTTACTGAAAAATGGATTCCAGTAGATCGCGTAGGTCTTTATGTGCCCGGAGGACGCGCGGTTTATCCGAGCAGTGTGATGATGAATGTTATTCCTGCACAGATTGCAAAGGTGCAATCAATTGCGATTGCATCACCACCACAAAAAGATTTTGGTGGATTGCCACACCCAACAATTCTTGCTACTTGCGCTTTGCTTGGTATCACTGAGGTTTATGCCGTTGGGGGAGCGCAAGCAATTGCACTCTTTGCTTACGGCATGGAGGGCGTTTGCGAAAAGGCCGATCTTGTTACTGGACCTGGAAATGTTTATGTTGCTGCAGCAAAGCGCGCATTGCGAGGAGTCATTGGGATTGATTCGGAAGCTGGACCAACCGAGATTGCAATCTTGGCCGACTCTTCAGCAATCGCGGCTGAAGTTGCGGCAGATTTGATTAGCCAAGCAGAGCACGATGTTATAGCTGCAGCGGTCCTGGTTACAGATTCATTTGAACTTGCTGCAGCCGTTGAAGCCGAACTTAACGTTCGTGTTGCTGCTACTAAGCATGCTGACCGAATCAAGAGTGCACTTTCTGGCGTTCAATCTGCAATCGCCTTAGTTGATGACATGGTGCAAGGTTTAGAAGTTGTAAACGCTTATGCTGCAGAACACCTTGAAATTCAAACCCGCAATTCCAGAAGTGATGCAGCTAAGGTTCGAAACGCGGGCGCAGTATTTATAGGAAGGTTCTCACCAGTTTCATTAGGTGATTACTCTGCTGGCTCTAATCACGTACTGCCAACAGGTGGTTGCGCCTGTCATTCAAGTGGGCTTTCAGTACAAACCTTTCTGCGCGGATTGCACTTTATTGAATACGATCAAAAAGCATTTACCGACATTGTTGATACCGTCGTGGTTTTAGCGAACTCTGAAGATTTGCCCGCACATGGTGAAGCAATGACTGTGCGGCTGGAGAATCTCTGATGACTTGGCCTACTTGGTTGCCTTTGCGTGAAACTTTGCGTCCTTTATCACCATACGGTGCTCCACAGGTGCCGGCAACTGCTTCACTGAACACAAACGAGAACCCTTATTCACCATCGCCTGCCCTGCAAAAGGCTATAACGGATGCGGTTGCAAAAGTTGCCGCTGATCTGAATCGTTACCCTGACCGAGATGCAACAACGCTACGAGAAAAACTTGCACAGTACATCAATGAACAAAGTGCGACTAGATTTTCTGCTGAAAACATTTGGGCGGCTAATGGATCCAACGAGATTATCCAATCCATCTTCTTAGCTTTTGCACAAGGTCCAGTTTTGGGATTCACTCCGTCATACTCGATGCATCCTTTGATTGCAAAAACAACAGAGTCACAGTGGATTGATGGAAAGCGCAACGCTGACTTTTCCCTGAATACCGATGATGCGGTTGCCGAAATAATCAAGAACAAGCCAACCCTTACATTTATCACAACGCCAAATAATCCAACGGGTGGTGCGGTGACTATTGATGCCATTCAAGAGCTTGCGAATGCAGCGAAGCAAGTTGGCGGATTATTGGTTGTTGATGAAGCCTATGCAGAATTTTCACAAGAAGTTTCTGCTGTCACTTTAATCGCTAACAATCCACATGTAATTGTTATTCGCACCATGAGCAAGGCATTTGCTTTTGCGGGTGCACGACTTGGATATTTGGTAAGTGATATTGCAGTTAAAGATGCAATGATGATTGTGCGCTTGCCATATCACCTGAGTTCGCTTACTCAAGCAGCAGCACAGGTTGCAATCGATTACCGTGCCGAGTTATTGGGCGGAGTATCATCCTTGATTAAAGCCAGAAGCCAGGTTGTACGGGCACTTCACGAGATGGGCTTGTCTACCATCACCAGTAGTGCCAACTTTGTTCTCTTCACAGGTTTCAATCAAGATGCGCCACAACTGTGGGAGGCTTTGCTAGAAAAGGGTGTTCTGATTAGAGATGTGGGATTATCAGGGTACTTAAGAGTCACCATTGGCAATGAAGCCGAAAATCAATTGTTTATTTCTGCCCTCAAAGAGCTCATTTAAAGGAGATACCCATGAGAACAGCACGCGTCGAAAGAAAGACCAAGGAGTCACATGTACTCGTTGAGATCAATCTAGATGGCCAAGGTGTTATCAATGTTGACACTGGCGTCCCATTCTTTGATCACATGATGTCTCAATTGGGTAAGCATTCAGGTTTTGATTTAACTGTTAAGACAACTGGTGATGTTGATGTTGATTCACACCATACAGTTGAAGATACATCTCTTGCCTTTGGGCAAGCTTTGCGCGAAGCGTTGGGTGACAAAGCGGGTATACGTCGCTTCGGAGATTCAATGGTTCCCTTAGATGAAGTCCTAGTACAGGCTGCCGTTGATCTTTCAGGTCGTCCATACCTCGTGCACCGTCAGCCTGAAATCGTCGAACTCATTGGCACATTTGATACAACTCTTGGAAAACACATTTGGGAGTCGATCGTCGCTGAGGCGCGTATCGCATTGCACATCCGTGTTCTAGAAGGTCGCAACGCCCACCATGTTTTTGAAGCACAATTCAAAGCTGTAGCTCGCGCACTTCGCGATGCGGTATCACTAGATGGCAGAGTTGCCGGTATTCCTTCGACAAAAGGTTCTCTTTGATAGCAATTCTTGACTACGGCTCTGGAAATCTTCGATCTGCAGAGCGTGCATTTGCGACAACTGGCGAAGAGGTAGTTGTTACCTCAGACCGCAATGTTGCGCTAGAAGCCGACGGTTTAGTTGTTCCAGGTGTTGGAGCTTTTGCAGCGTGCATGGATGGATTGAACGCCGTTGATGGTGAACTAATTGTTCGTGAGCGCCTGGCTAAAGAACGCCCAACCTTAGGAATCTGCATCGGAATGCAAATTCTTTTTACTCAAGGCACGGAACATTCTGAAGGTACCTCCCACGCTGGTGTTGGAGTTTGGGATGGAGTTGTTTCACAATTAGATGCGCCGATATTGCCGCATATGGGCTGGAATACAGTTGAAACAAGCTCTGATTCAATTTTGTTTAAAGGTATTGGCTCCGAGCCTTTTTACTTCGTTCATTCATACGCCGCAAAGAAGGCAGTGGGAAAGTCGCAAGCGTGGAGCACGCATGGCGAGAAGTTCCTTGCCGCGGTTGAAGATGGTTACATCAGCGCTACGCAATTTCACCCAGAAAAATCTGGTGCTGCCGGGTTGGCCCTGATTAAGAATTGGGTGGGATCGCTATGAGTTATCTAGAGCTATTGCCAGCAGTAGATGTGAAAGATGGTCGCGCAGTTCGTTTGGTTCAAGGTGAACTAGCCAAGGAAAGTATTTACGGAGCACCGCTAGATGTTGCCCTTGAATTTCAAGCAGCCGGAGCGGAATGGTTACACCTGGTAGATCTTGATGCAGCTTTTGGCCGCGGTGAAAACTCAGCGTTGCTGGCAGAAGTTGTCGGAAAATTGGATATTAAGGTCGAACTATCGGGCGGAATTCGTGATGATGAATCTTTGCGCCGCGCACTTGCTACTGGTTGTCGTCGCGTAAATCTAGGAACCGCTGCACTTGAAGATCCCGAATGGACTGCTCGCGTTATCGCAGAACATGGTGATCGAATTGCAGTTGGTTTAGATGTTCGTGGCCACACTTTGGCAGCACGTGGCTGGACAAAAGAGGGCGGCGATCTTTTTGAAACTTTAGCGCGACTAGATCGTGATGGTTGTGCACGTTATGTCGTAACCGATGTTGCTAAGGATGGAACCCTAGGTGGACCTAACTTAGAACTCTTGCAATCAGTGTGTGCTGCGACAACAAAGCCAGTTATTGCAAGTGGTGGAATTTCTTCCCTTGATGACATCGCCGCATTAACCGCACTTGTTGGTACAGGGGTTGAAGGTGCAATTGTCGGTAAAGCTTTGTACGCCGGAAAATTTACTCTGCAAGAAGCGCTCAAGGTCAGCGGCAAATGAGCCTGTCAGTTCGCATTATTCCGTGCCTAGATGTCACCGATGGACGCGTAGTTAAGGGTGTCAATTTCACAGATTTAGTTGATGCCGGCGACCCAGTTGAAATGGCTTCGCTGTACAACAATGAAGGTGCTGACGAACTAACTTTCTTAGATATCTCTGCAAGTGTGGCGGGACGTGAAACAACCCTTGATGTTGTTCGACGTACGGCAGAGCAAGTGTTTATTCCACTTACTGTGGGTGGCGGAATTCGAAATGTTGACGATGTCGATCGATTGCTCCGAGCGGGTGCTGACAAAGTTTCAATTAACACATCCGCCCTTGCGCGCCCACAATTAATTGCCGAGATCGCTGATCGTTTTGGTTCACAAGTTTTGGTGCTCTCAGTTGATGCACGACGAGCTCGAACTGATTCTGGTTTTGAAGTAACAACGCATGGTGGCCAACAAAGCGCTGGCGTGGATGCACTTGCGTGGGTAGAACAAGCATGCGCACTTGGTGTAGGTGAGATTCTGCTTAATTCAATGGATGCAGATGGAACTCGCGCGGGTTATGACATCGGAATGATTACCGCAGTTAGAGCGGTATCTAAAGTGCCATTGATTGCCAGCGGAGGAGCTGGCTCGTTAGAAGATTTCGCTGCCGCCCTTGATGCCGGCGCAGATGCGCTATTGGCGGCAAGTGTCTTTCACTTTGGAGTTCACCGAATCGGGGATGTGAAGCGCTATCTGGGTAAGCACAATTATCCGGTACGCGCCGTTACGACTGGATAAGGCAGAATATGCCCATGACATCTCTGGATCCGCAGGTAGCTGCACTTTTGAAGGATTCAGGGGCCTTGATTCCAGCAATTGTTCAAGATTCAACCAGCAAGGAAGTTTTGATGCTGGCCTATATGAATTCACAATCTCTTGAATTGACCCTGACAACAGGCAAAGCGACCTACTGGTCACGGAGCAGAAATGAATTGTGGGTTAAGGGTGCAACTTCTGGTCATTATCAAGATGTGCAATCAATCGCGCTGGATTGTGATGGTGACGCTTTGGTCCTACAGGTAATTCAGACTGGAGCGGCTTGCCATACTGGACAGCAGACTTGTTTTCACACTCCGCTAGAACTGCGATCATAAAGTGGAACTAGCTGAGTTTCGCGCCTATACCAAAGTTTCAAATGTCATTCCAGTTTCGCGAAAGCTGCTAGCAGATTCTGAAACACCACTTGGCGTTTACAAGAAGTTGGCAAAAAGTGCTGCTAATACATTTCTTTTGGAATCCGCAGAACATGGTGGAGCTTGGTCTCGTTACTCATTTATTGGCGTGCGAAGCGAAGCGACGCTGAGTGAAAAAGATGGTTTGGCGTATTGGCAGGGGACCGCACCAGCTGGTGCGCCAACGGGTATAGATCCATTAGAGGCTTTGCGACTTTCTGCTGCTCATCTGAGTTCACCAAAGATTGCAGGATTACCGCCTTTAACTGGTGGCTTGGTGGGATTCATGGGCTATGACGTTGTTCGCAGATTAGAAAAGTTACCATCGCTTTCGCACAAGGATATTCCGCTTCCAGAACTATCCTTCATGTTGACCAGTGATTTGGCGGTGATGGATCATCGCGAGGGGACAATTACTTTAATTGCTAACGCAATCAACTGGGATGGCAGCGATGATCGCATCGATGAGGCTTACGAATCATGTATCGAACGACTAGATCGCATGCAGGCTGATTTAGCGAGCTCAATCCCAGGTGATGCCGCTTCGATTCCTGACTTCTCATCACCGCAGTACACGGGCAATATTTCTGCCGAAGAGTTTAAGAAGAACATCGCACATGTCAAAGAGGAAATCCTGGCAGGTGAAGCTTTTCAAGTAGTTTTGTCGCAACGTTTTTCTATGCCATGTTCAGCCGATGCCATAGATGTTTATCGCATGCTTCGACTGAACAACCCATCTCCGTACATGTACTTGTTCCGCTTTACCGATGGCATAGAGATAGTTGGATCTAGCCCAGAGGCGCTAGTCAAAGTTAATCAAGAAGATGTAATGATCCATCCAATTGCCGGAACCCGTAAGCGATCATCAAATCTTGAAGAAGACAATCGCTTAGCCGAAGAGTTGCTTGCCGATCCCAAAGAACGTGCCGAGCACTTGATGCTCGTAGATCTTGGCAGAAATGATTTAGGGCGCGTGTGTGCACCCGGCAGTGTTGAGGTTGTTGATTTCATGCACATCGAGCGTTACTCGCATGTTATGCATATCGTTTCTACAGTTATCGGAAAACTGTCTAAGAAATCTTCACCAGTTGATGCACTCTTTTCAGTGTTTCCAGCAGGAACTTTGTCAGGTGCTCCTAAGCCACGTGCCATGGAGATTATTGAGGAGCTCGAAACAACTAGACGTGGTGTTTACGGCGGAATTGTTGGTTATATCGATTTCACGGGCAATTTAGATACTTGTATCGCAATCCGAACCGCCTTGTTATACAAGGGAACCGCCTATGTTCAAGCAGGAGCAGGTGTCGTAGCGGACTCTGATCCAGAGTCAGAGAATCAAGAGTGTCGTAATAAAGCTGCAGCAGTTCTGACCGCAGTACATGCAGCAAATCGATTGGAAAATACCCGATGAAGGATTTCCTGCCGATCTTGATTTCTCTGGTGGCTGTTTTCACAGTTGTTGTATTGATCTCAAAACGATTCAATCTCTCTTCGCGCTATGAACGAAAGCCTCGCGAACTCAATACTTGGAATTCACTTGATCATGGAATTGATCCAACAGTGGAAGAGAAGCCATGAGCGTCTTGAGTTCAATCATCGAAGGTGTTCGAGAAGATTTGGCGGCTAGACGCCTACCAATGGGGCAGCTACAGGAAGCGTTAGAGACCGCACCGGCCGTGCGTGATTGTTTGCCATCCTTACTCACTTCTGAGATTTCAGTTATCGCAGAAGTAAAACGTTCTTCACCTAGCAAAGGGGCGCTTGCGTCAATCAGTGATCCAGCTGGACTGGCAGCCACATATGAAGAAGCAGGCGCTCAAGTCGTCAGTGTTTTGACGGAGCAACGTCGTTTCGGTGGTTCTCTGGCCGATTTAGATGCGGTCCGAAAAGCAATTGATCTACCGATTCTCCGCAAGGATTTTATGATCGATGAGTATCAATTTTATGAGGCTCGTGCACACGGCGCAGATGTTGTTCTGCTAATTGTTGCTGCATTGAGTAAGAATCAGTTAGAAGATTATTTTCTTTTGAGTACTGAACTTGGAATGCGATCACTGATAGAAGTTCATACCCATGATGAGTTAGAGCGAGCCCTGGAGATTTCACCAGAAATCATCGGCGTTAATTCTCGAAACCTCAAAACCTTAGAAGTAGATGCACGTGCATTTGCCGACTTAATTCCGCAGATTCCTTCAACAATTGCACGAGTTGCAGAGTCCGGAATCTCAACCCGCGCGGAAGTTGTATTTGCACAAGAATGTGGTGCAACTGCATTCCTGGTTGGCGAAGCACTTGTGCGCTCAGAATCTCCATCAGTTGCGATCAATCAATTGCTCGGTAGGCTTTGACTATGAATAATTCGGGACATTTCGGCGAATACGGCGGGCGCTTTGTCCCAGAAGCTTTAATTGGTGCGCTCAATGAACTTGAAATCGCGCACAACACTGCCCAGAAGGATCCAGAGTTTTTAGCAGAACTTGCTGAGTTACATAAAACATACACAGGTCGCCCGAGCATCATTACTGAAGCAAAACGATTTTCTGAGCACGCTGGCGGTGCGCGGATATTTCTAAAGCGTGAAGATCTCAATCACACTGGCTCACACAAGATCAATAATGTTCTAGGACAGGCTTTGCTCACCAAGCGCATGGGCAAGAAGCGCATCATCGCAGAAACAGGCGCCGGTCAGCATGGGGTTGCATCTGCAACCGCGGCAGCATTAATGGGACTTGATTGCGTTGTGTACATGGGTGAAGAAGATACTCGCCGACAATCGCTCAATGTTGCTCGCATGAAACTATTGGGCGCGCAAGTGATTCCTGTTACAACAGGTTCACGAACCTTGAAAGATGCCATTAATGAAGCGATGCGTGATTGGGTAACAAATGTTGCTGACACTCACTACATGCTCGGAACTGTTGCAGGACCACATCCTTTCCCAACCATGGTCAGAGACTTCCATAAGATTATTGGCGAAGAGTCACGCGAACAGATGCTTGAACTCACGGGCAGACTTCCTGATGCTGTCTTAGCGTGCGTTGGTGGTGGGTCAAATGCGATTGGCATCTTTAATGCTTTTATTCCAGATACAGGTGTCAGATTGATTGGTCTTGAAGCCGGTGGCGATGGAGTCGAAACTGGTCGCCACGCTGCGACAATCACTGGCGGAACTCCGGGAGTTCTCCATGGAACCCGTTCTTATGTTTTGCAAGATGCAAATGGCCAAACAATCGAATCACATTCGATTTCTGCAGGTTTGGATTACCCAGGTGTAGGTCCAGAACACGCATATCTTCATGATGTTGGTAGAGCTGAATACCGTGCAATCAATGATGATGCAGCTATGTATGCGTTCTCGTTGCTTAGCAAAACAGAAGGAATTATTCCTGCGATTGAAACTGCGCACGCTTTAGCCGGCGCAATTCTTGTGGGACAAGAGTTAGGCCCTCAAGCAAATCTGCTTATCAATCTTTCTGGTCGTGGTGACAAAGATGTTCAGACCGCTGCCGAATACTTTGGAATTCCACTGTAATGACTCAGCTTGATGTGGTTATGGCAAAGGTGCGCGCCGAAAATCGTGCGGCACTGATTGCTTATATTCCCGCAGGTTTTCCCACGCAGGAAGGTTGCGCCAAAGCGATTCAAGCTTTAGTCGCCGCCGGTGTTGATGCGATCGAAATCGGTTTCCCATACAGCGATCCTGTGATGGACGGTCCGGTAATTCAAGAAGCGGCAGAAATTTCACTTAAGGGTGGGACAAGTGCAGCTGATGTTTTTGCCGCCCTAAAGACGGCAACAGACACTGGCGTTGCAGCGGTTGTGATGACGTACTGGAATCCGATTGAGCGATACGGCGTCGATAAATTTGCACAATCCATTGCCGAAAATGGGGGATCCGGAGTTATTACTCCAGATTTAACAATTGAAGAATCAGATCGATGGTTAGCCGCAGCAAGCAAAAATGAAATTAACCCTATTTATGTGGTTGCACCCAGTACAAATGATTCTCGCCTTGCAGAAGTAACTGCCAAGACCGGCGGATTTGTTTACGCGGCAAGTTTGATGGGAGTTACAGGAACTCGCACCAGCGTTTCATCAGATGCAAGCAATTTGGTAGCTCGAGTTCGCAGCGTGACTGAACTGCCGATTTCAGTTGGGCTTGGCGTATCAACACGAGAGCAGGCTAAATCTCTAGCAGCATATGCTGATGGTGTGATCGTCGGATCTGCATTTATTAAGTTGTTACTAGATGCCAAGAGTGAGCAGGAAGGGTTGGACGCAATTTCGCATCTGGCCAGCGAATTGGCGTTAGGAGTACGCGAAGGGCGATAGTCCGACCTTAATTCACAGAATTCATGCTGAGTTTCGACTTGGCACTGTGCGCTCTTTATCTATACTTTCCCCATATACCCAGGAACTACTGAGAAACTAACTCGATTTATCAAGGAGTAATAGATGGCCAAGCAAGCTACAAAGAGCGCAGATAACACAACACGTTGGATCGTAGTAGCGATGGTCGCACTCGTTGTTGGCACCGGAATAATTTTCTCACTCTTTGGTCAAAGCGATAAAGTATCTGCCTCTCTTTCAGGCCTTGATGGAATAAAGATAAAGCCAGCAGTTACTTCAACAATTGATACTGCTAACGGTTCAGCAATCTCTTTCGATAATGGCGCTGCAACAACTATTGATGTTTGGGAAGACTCACAGTGCCCGGTATGTAAATTGTTTGCAGATGCTAATGGTTCATACCTAGAGTCACTTGTTCGAGAAAAGAAAGCAAATGTTCGATATCACGTCCTCTCATTCCTTGGTGATGAATCAGTCCGAGCTGCGAATGCATCCTTTTGTGCTGCAGATGAAGGACAGTACTTAGATTTCCACAAAGCCATTTACGCGGTTCAATCCTCGGTTGAGAACTCTGGTTTCTGGAGCAATGAAACGCTAGTTGAGATGGGCAAAAAAATCGGAATTACTTCTACAACATTTGAGAACTGTGTAAACAAGGGTTCAAAGGTTGACTTAGTTCAGGCAAACTCTGAATCTATGAGCAAGTTTGGTGTTCAAGGAACACCAACTGTCTTTATCAATGGCAAGAAGTGGGAACGCACACAAAATGCGTTCGTACTTGAGGAATTCAAAGCAGCTGTAGAGGCTGGCTAAAACTTGAATTTGGCGTTTCCAACTCCAGCACAGTCGGTGCTGGAGCTTGGCCCTTTAACCATTCACTATTACGCACTGTGCATCATTACGGGCATAGCGGTAGCGATTTGGTTAGGTGGTAAGCGCTTTCGGTATAAAACAGTTCAAGGTCAATCAATTATTTCTGAAGTAGCAATTGTTGCCGTGCCTTCAGGAATTATCGGTGGGCGTATTTATCATGTGATCTC
The DNA here is from genome assembly GCA_044375255.1 of Candidatus Planktophila sp. Classification (GTDB taxonomy): domain Bacteria; phylum Actinomycetota; class Actinomycetes; order Nanopelagicales; family Nanopelagicaceae; genus Planktophila. The sequence goes on along the minus strand of JBILNA010000002.1, from coordinate 1,508 downwards.
ATCGCCTAATGCTTACTTTGGTAGTAACGGCTCCCCAGTAGATGCCTTCAAGATTTGGGAAGGCGGTTTGGGAATCTGGGGCGCAATTTCTCTTGGATTATTTGGTGCGTATCTTCGCTACCGATCTTTGGCTAAGAAAGTAGAACTGCCATCCTTTGCCGTTTTTGCAGATGCTTTAGCTCCTGGAATTCTCTTTGCTCAAGCAATTGGTCGTTTTGGAAATTGGTTCAACGGTGAGCTTTTTGGAAAGCCATTAGATGCTTGGTGGGCAGTTGAGATTCCTTTGCGTTATCGTCCTAACGGTTTCACCGAGTTTGACTCATTCCACCCTACCTTTCTGTACGAAGCTATCTGGTGCACTGTAATCGCGGTACTTATTCTCAAGTTTGGAAAGAGTTTCAAGGCGGGGCAAAGTTTCGCCTTTTATGTCGGCACATATTGCTTGGGTCGCTTCTTTATTGAACTCATTCGCATTGATACAGCAAACACCATCGCTGGTCTACGAATAAATGTCTGGGTGAGCGTGCTGGTCGGAGTTGCAGCCGCCATCACTTACTTCGATCGCGGCTCGAAGAAGATTCAGTAACAGTCAGGTAGACTTTCGTTCATGAGTTTGGATGAGGTCTATAAGAGAAATCTGGAGCATCGCACCCATCGTGCGGGTTGGCTTCGCGCCGCTGTACTTGGTGCAAATGATGGCCTGGTCTCAACCGCTGCATTAATGATTGGTGTTGCAGCTGCTGGTAAACAAGATTTTATTGTCACAGCAGGAGTTGCAGGAATCGCTGCAGGTGCAATGTCTATGGCCGTTGGCGAATACATCTCTGTCCGCTCCCAAAATGATGTTGAAGAATCAGATCGCAACCTGGAGATTGCACATTTAGCAGCAGATCCAGATGGCGAGTTACAAGAGCTTCAGCACATTTACATCAGCCGTGGATTGTCACCAGAGCTTGCCTTGCAGGTAGCACTTGAAATGCATCGCAAAGATGCGCTCGAGGCACATTTGCGTGATGAGTTAGGTCAACACCCAAGCACCAAGGCCCGGCCAGTCCAGGCAGCGGTTGCTTCTGCGATTTCATTTACTCTCGGTGGATTGATTCCATTTGCTGGGGCCTTTGCTCCAACTCTTGGCACCAAGGCTTGGAGCATCGTTGCCTTTACTCTCGGCGGATTGATCCTGACAGGGGTGGTTTCAGCCCGTACCGCAGGCTCAAAGTTGCTCTCGCCAACTCTGCGTGTGCTTATCGGAGGCTCACTCGGAATGGCAATCACTGCAGGCATTGGAAAGATTGCACATATCTCGGGCATCTAATCTGCCCTCTTATTGCTACGATTTCTCCTTAAGCTGTTCGCACCACGGGCCAAGGATGTCCCTTTTCATGTAAGGACAAATCCGTAGGAGCGCGCCCATGGCACTTGCATCCAACTATCCACAAGCACAGGGACTCTATGACCCTGCCGCAGAACATGATGCATGTGGAGTTGCGATGGTTGCCACCCTCAAC
>JBILNA010000048.1:0-5685 GCA_044375255.1 Candidatus Planktophila sp. | reverse complement strand
AACTGACTAAGAGACTTGGCGCAACTGGTATTTGGGCGGTTAGAGTTCATAGTGTGAAGCCACATAAGGAGGTGCTCAACTCGTGAAGGATCAAATCGTTTTAACTGGAATTCATGGTTTTGGGTACCACGGAGTCTTTGAACATGAGAGAAAAGATGGACAAGATTTTTTCGTGGACTTAATTTTAGGTATCGATTTAACAGAACCCTCAAATTCAGATGCGATAGAAGACACGGTCAATTACGCAGAGATTACTGATTTAGTAGTCGAAGAAATAATTAGTAATCCAGTCAACTTGATCGAAAAGTTAGCAGGAAGAATTGCAGAACGAGTTCTGAATCAACACATCAAAGTGCAGCAAGTAACTGTTACAGTTCATAAGCCGCAAGCTCCAGTTGCAGCACAGTTAAAAGATATTGCAGTGGTTGTAACACGCATTCGATGAAAGCCGTTATTGCATTGGGTGCCAATATGGGTAACCCACAAGAGAATTTAGATTTAGCCATTGCACTATTGCGTGAAGCTACTGAGGTAAAAGTGGTTTCTAGTTATTATTCAACAGCTCCGGTTGGTGGTCCAGAGCAACCTGATTATCTCAATGCGGTCTGCCTTATTGATAGCGAGCTACCCGCATTGGATTTGTTATCCCTGCTGCATGGAATCGAAAAGAGCTTAGGTCGTGAAAGGACGGTGCATTGGGGTCCGCGAACAATTGATCTGGACCTCATCCAGTACGGCGGGCTTTTGAGCAAGGCAGATGAATTACAACTTCCGCACCCACGCGCACATGAACGTCGCTTTGTTTTACAACCATGGTTTGAAATTGAGCCTGATGCAATTCTGCTTACGCATGGGCCAATAAAAGAACTTTTGGAGCAATTGCCTGCTTAGAGGTAAACTTTGAAACATCTTGCCCGGTACCCCGAAAGGACTGGAGCCACTGAAATGACTGTATTAGTGCCAACAATGGGCGCCTTGCATAAAGGCCACCAAGCGTTGATTAAACGTGCGCGCACATTAGATAAAGATGTCATTGTAAGTATTTTTGTTAATCCGCTGCAGTTTGAAAATAAAGAGGACTTAGAAAAGTATCCTAGAAATCCACAACGAGATATTGAGATCGCAACAATAGCCGGTGCAAACGAGGTTTGGTTTCCAGAGTACGAAGATTTGTATCCAGAAGGATTTCAAACAATTAGTGCAGGCCCGTTAGGAAACAAGTTTGAAGGCGCATCTCGTCCTGGTCACTTTGATGGCGTTGTGACAGTTGTAAATCGCTTATTTGCAATCGCCAAGCCAGACAAGGCGGTATTTGGTGAAAAGGACTTTCAGCAGCTGAGGATAATTCAAGCAATGAAGAGCACTGTAGAAATTGTTGCAGTGCCTACAGTTCGTGAATTTGATGGATTGGCGCTGTCTTCGCGCAATGTTGGCTTAAGTGAATCTGGACGAGTTACAGCCTTAGTGATTCACCGTGCACTTGCCGCAGCCAAGCTTGCTCCAACGGTTGAAATCGCCCAAGAGGTACTCAATTCAACATTAGCAACAGAGCCTGGTTTCGATAAGGATTACGCAACAATCATTGATGAAAAGGATTTCGCACCCGCACATGAGGGTACAGAAAATCGCAGAGCAATAATTGCTGGCTGGGTTGAAGGCGTTCGTTTACTAGACAATATGCAGATGGTAGGGAGATAAAGATGTTACTAACTGTTGATGTTGGAAACACAAACACAGTACTTGGAATCTTTGATAACAAGGAAATGATTAGATCTTGGCGAGTAAAGACTGATCCGCGAAGCACCGCAGATGAACTATGGCTGCAGTACCGTGCCTTAATTGATGACTACAACTTAACAGGATTATCTGTCTGTTCTACTGTTCCTGCAACACTGCGAGAACTGCGAACTATGATCGCTGACTATTTCTCTGATGTTCGCGTAACAATTGTTGAACCAGGGATTAAAACAGGTGTGCCGCTTTTGGTAGATAATCCCAAGGAAATTGGTGCTGATCGCATTGTGAATACCTTGGCTGCCCACACATTATTTGGTGGTCCAGCTATTGTTGTAGATTTTGGTACATCAACCAATCTTGATGTTGTTTCTCCAAAAGGTGAATTCCTTGGCGGCGCGCTTGCACCAGGAATTGAAATATCAGTAGATGCATTGGCGGCGCGTGCTGCACAACTTCGTAAAGTTGAGTTGATTAGACCTAAAAATGTAATTGGCAAGAACACAGTTGAAGCTCTTCAATCTGGAACAATCTTTGGGTTCGCTGGCCAGGTCGATGGACTAGTGGATCGGATTACAGCTGAACTTCTAGAGTCATACTCTGAAAAGCCAACGGTGATTGCAACGGGTGGATTAGCGCCATTAATCATCGGAGTTTCAGAAACTATCGACCATCACGAGCCTGATTTAACGCTTATTGGGCTTCGTCTGATTCACGAACGAAATGCCTAACTCGGTAGACTTCGCGTCCTATGAGTACAGAGAATTTACCTATTGAAGAGGATCTGCCCGAGCAGCTCCGTATTCGGCGTGAAAAGCGTGCAGCCTTATTAGAACGCAATGTCGAGCCATACCCAGTCTCTGTACCTCGCACAAAATCTTTGAAAGAAATCCGCGATAAATATGTCGGACTAGAAATCGATGTAGCAACAGGTGATATCGAATCTTTAACAGGCCGAATCATCTTCAAACGCGACACAGGAAAACTTTGTTTCGCAACTCTGCGTGAAGGTGATGGAACAGAGCTTCAGGCGATGTTGTCTTTGGACAAGGTCGGGCAGGAAGTTCTTGATTCATGGAAATCTGACATTGATCTAGGTGACATTGTTTCTATCACCGGAGAAATCATTACCTCAAAACGCGGCGAACTTTCTATCTTGGCTAATTCATGGACATTGGCTGCTAAGTCTTTGCGCCCGCTGCCAAATGATCACAAGCCTATGTCGGAAGAAACTCGCGTTCGTATGCGTTATGTAGATTTGATTGTTCGACCAGAAGCTCGTAGCAATGCTCGCTTGCGTCCTGCAGTAATGAAATCTCTTCGCGATACCTTTGATAAGGCCAACTTCATTGAAGTCGAAACTCCAATGCTGCAGGTTATGCATGGTGGTGCAGCGGCTCGTCCATTTAAATCTTTCTCAAACGCATATGACATGGATCTTTACCTTCGCATTGCTCCAGAGCTTTTCTTGAAGCGTTGCGTAGTAGGTGGAATCGAACGCGTTTTTGAGATTAACCGTAACTTCCGTAACGAAGGCGCGGATTCTTCGCACTCACCAGAGTTTGCAATGATTGAAAGTTATATGGCATATGGTGATTGGATGTCGATCGCTGACCTAACTCGTACCCTGGTTCAAAACGCAGCGATGGCAGTTGCTGGTTCTCATGTTGTCACCCACCACGATGGTCGTCAGGCAGACTTAGGTGGCCAGTGGAAGCAAATCTCGTTATACGACGCTATTTCTAATGGTGTTGGTGAGAGCGTTACAGCCCTTACCCCGTATGCAGACTTGAAGAAGATCGCTGAAAAGCTTGGAATGAAAATAGATCCAAAGTGGATAACAGGGAAACTTGCTGAAGAGATTTTTGAGCATGTTGCTCGCCACTTATTGGTTGAACCTACATTTGTTATGGGCTTCCCAGTTGATACATCTCCATTAGTTCGCGCCCACCGAGAACTTCCGGGTGTTGCAGAAAAGTGGGATTTATATATTGATGGATTTGAATTAGCAACTGGATATTCAGAGTTGATCGATCCAGTCGTGCAACGTGACCGTTTAGTAGAACAAGCAACTCTTGGTTCAAAGGGTGATCTAGAAGCGATGCAGGTAGATGAAGATTTCTTGCGCGCTATGGAGTTTGCAATGCCACCAACAGGTGGAATGGGAATGGGCGTTGATCGTTTACTAATGGCACTTACAGGTCTTGGAATTCGCGAAACTATTTTGTTCCCACTTGTTAAGCCCGAAGTTGATTAATCAATGCAGATTCGTCCAGCACATACCAGTGATATTAAAGGTATTCGCCAATTAATTGATTCATATGCACCACAAGGTCGTTTGCTATCAAAAGAGACAGTCACGCTGTATGAAAGTGTTCAAGAATTCACGGTTGCGGTTGACGGAGATAAAGTTGTTGGTTGTGGTGCATTGCATGTTCTTTGGGAAGATTTAGCAGAAGTTCGTACCGTTGCTGTTTCAGAAGAACTTCGTGGCAAAGGTGTTGGCCATCAAATCTTGAATTCGATTATTGAGCGCGCACAGAACATCGGCGTGAAGAGAATTTTCTGTTTAACATTTGAAACAAAGTTCTTCGGTAGCCATGGCTTCGAAGTCATCGAAGGAACTCCAGTTGAACCCGAGATTTATAAGGAACTCCTGCGTTCCTACGATGCCGGTGTGGCTGAATTTTTGGATCTTGAGTCGGTAAAGCCCAATACCCTGGGAAACACCCGAATGCTCAAAAAGCTATAAAGGCCTAGATTTAGTCCAATTTCGGGCATAACACCGCCACATTTGGGGTTATAAAGGACAGAGCAATTCCGCCTCGCGAGCGTAGCCCCGCAGGTATTAGGCTTAACGAAAGAACGATCCAAAGGAGCACCGCCCATGTTTGAGCGCTTTACAGACCGAGCCCGTCGCGTTGTTGTGCTGGCCCAAGAAGAAGCACGCATGCTCAACCACAACTACATCGGCACTGAGCACATTCTTCTGGGATTAATCCATGAAGGAGAAGGCGTTGCTGCAAAAGGTCTAGAGGCACTTGGCATTTCACTTGAAGGCGTCCGTGCCCAAGTTGAAGAAATCATCGGTCAAGGTCAGCAAGCTCCAAGTGGTCACATTCCATTTACTCCGCGTGCGAAGAAGGTCCTTGAACTTTCACTTCGCGAAGCGTTGCAGTTAGGACACAACTACATCGGAACAGAGCACATCCTTCTTGGTTTAATCCGCGAAGGTGAAGGCGTTGCCGCACAAGTTCTCGTAAAGCTTGGCGCAGATCTAAATCGTGTTCGTCAACAAGTTATTCAACTTCTTTCTGGCTACCAAGGAAAAGAAGCTGTACAAACTGGTGGACCAGCAGAAGGAACACCATCTACATCTTTAGTTCTTGATCAATTTGGTCGCAATCTGACACAAGCGGCACGTGAAGGAAAGTTAGATCCAGTTATTGGTCGCGAGAATGAAATCGAACGCGTTATGCAGGTTCTTTCACGACGCACAAAGAACAACCCGGTTCTTATTGGCGAACCAGGTGTTGGTAAGACCGCTGTTGTAGAAGGTCTTGCACAAGCAATTTACAAGAATGATGTTCCAGAAACTTTGAAAGACAAGCAGTTGTATTCTCTTGATTTGGGTGCACTTGTTGCAGGATCTCGTTACCGTGGAGATTTCGAAGAGCGCCTAAAGAAGGTTCTAAAAGAGATCAAAACTCGTGGTGACATCATTCTGTTCATCGATGAGATTCACACCCTTGTAGGCGCAGGAGCAGCAGAAGGTGCAATTGATGCAGCAAGCATCCTGAAGCCAATGCTTGCCCGCGGCGAGCTACAGACAATTGGTGCAACAACACTTGATGAGTACCGCAAGCATGTTGAAAAGGATGCAGCGTTAGAGCGCCGTTTCCAGCCAATTCAGGTGAAGGAGCCATCAGTTGCTCACACCATTGAAATCTT
>JBILNA010000047.1:0-5743 GCA_044375255.1 Candidatus Planktophila sp. | reverse complement strand
ACGCTCACAAGGACCATATGCAGGTGTTCTACCGCTACAACAGGAGCGACCTTTGGAGTCAGGACCCGCTCTGCGATCGCGGCAAAACGCTGAGCACCTACCCCGATCAATACCTCTGGCAACAAGCTGGCTAAGGCCGGATCAAGCGCTACTACACGCGGAAAGGACTTATCGGCAGCGGATATGCGCTCGCTAAAGGTTGCTGCGATCTCCTTGAAAGCTCGATACTGCAACAGGCGTGCAAAGAGCAGATCCCTGGCCTCAAGGAGCGCTAAGTCCTCTTCGTCTTCGACCTCGCCGCTTGGCAGAAGGCGAGCAGCCTTCAGATCCAACAAAGTCGCGGCCACAACTAAGAATTCGGTGGCTTGATCTAGATTCCAGCCCTGACCTGACGCTTCGAGTTCACGGATAAAGGAGATGAACTCATCTGTAACGATGCTCAAAGCAACTTCGGTGACATCCATCTTATGGCGGGAAATAAGCTGTAAGAGCAGATCAAAGGGGCCATCAAAGTTAGACAGGTGCACAGAGAAGCCGCCCGAAGAGGCGTTTACATCAACGCCTTCGGCTACTGCGATATCTCCTGTTGAAACCATTGTCGCACCCTACTTCACGCTTGCCTGTTTTCTGTGTAGCGCCTAGGCTCTTTGCTATATCAGGAAAGAGGTTTGAAGATTGAACGCTAAATCGACAATTGCGGAGGATGTGGCTACGACTGCAACCCTGCTTGGAAAGCCCGCTAAAAACTTTCCGACACCTGCAGCTCTTTCTGAACACGGACGTGCCAAAGTAATTTCCATTTTTAATCAAAAAGGTGGCGTGGGAAAAACAACCAGCACAATCAACTTAGGCGCAGCCCTTGCTGAAATGGGTCGCCGTGTTTTGTTGGTGGACTTTGACCCACAAGGCGGTTTATCACTTGGTCTTGGAGTAAATGCTCACTCGCTTCCTTTAGAGCAAACCGTTTACTACGCATTAATGACTCCGACAGCCAATGTCGATGAGATTGTTTTGAAATCATCTGTCCCAGGTTTGGATTTCTTACCTGCTAACCGTGATCTAGGTACCGCAGAAACTACCTTGGGTGCTGAAATTGGTGGACAGCAATATCTAAAAAGAGCATTAGCACCACTTCGTGATTATTACGATGTCATTCTGATCGACTGCCAGCCAACCATGGGTCAATTAACTATTAACGCCCTAGTGGCTTCACAAGAAGTAATAGTTCCCATGCAGTGTGAATACTTCGCTTTACACGGTTTTATTGAGCTAAAGGGAAATCTAGACAAGGTAAAGAATTTTCTTAATCCCGAGCTTCGCTTGATTGGAATCTTGGCAACCATGTATGACAAGAAAACCTCACATAACCGACAAGTACTTGAACGTATCTTGGAGCAATTTCCAGATGATGTCTTTGAAACCATCATCGCCAAAACAATTCGCTTTCCCGAAACAACTGTTGTTGGCGAACCAATCACTACCTATGCCACTACTTCAGGTGGAGCAGCTTCATACCGCCGCTTAGCCCGAGAACTAATCGCCAGAGGAGGCGCACGATGACACGTAGAGCAAACCTTCCGGGTGCAGATGAACTGTTTCGTTCAACCGCACCAGCGTTGAGCGCAGTTCCAGCACAACCGGCAAGCGATACAACGGCTCCACTTGTTCCACCAGCTATTGCAACGCCTAAAGCACCATCTTCCAAAAAGGGTGTCCGCACAATTGCTCGTCGTCGAGTAACAACTGTTGATCGCTCCCCTTCAGGCCGTGAGCGCCATGATGAAAAAATCACGGTGTACTTATCACCAGATGAACTCTTTGATCTTGATCAAGCGCGCTTACAACTTCGCGGAGATCTAGGTTTAGCTGTTGATCGTGGTCGCATTGTTCGCGAATCAATCGCTGTGATTATTGCCGATCTTGAAGCCAAGGGTGATCAAAGTATCTTGGCACGCAGACTTCGCGGTCAGTAAGAATTTACTTGGCGCGAGGGTGCGCCAACGAATAACTTTCACGCACCTTATCAATTGTGATCAAGGTGTAGATCTGAGTTGTAGTTACGGATGCATGTCCCAGTAGTTCTTGAACAACTCGTATATCGGCGCCACCATCTAGCAAGTGAGTCGCATACGAGTGCCTGAAAACATGGGGCGAGACATGTTCTGTAATTCCGGCAGCTTGCGCCGCGTCTAACACCATTTGCCAGGCTGACTGACGAGAAATCCTTCCACCACGAGAGTTTAGAAAAAGTGCGGTGTGATTCTTTGGGTTCTTCGCCAGTAGTTCCGGTCGAATTCTTACGCAGTAATCATCAATTGCTTTAGATGCAAAAGATCCCAAGGGCACTATTCGTTCCTTAGACCCTTTCCCTCGTAACTTTAATGTCGTTATCTGTCCTTCATCTGTCTGCACTTTGCTTAGATCGTTAACATTGATACCAATTAATTCGCTTACTCGAGCACCGCTGCTATACAAAAGTTCCAGCATTGCTTGATCCCTCAAAGTAATAGGATCACTTGAATTTAATGCAGCGTCGATCATGGAAAGAATCTGCGCAATTGTTAAAGCCTTCGGAAGGCGACGAGCGGACTTGCTTGCTGCGATTTCAAGAGTTGGGTCTGCCAATCCATACTCTTGTAGTAGATGTTTGAAGAAAGACCTCAGGGTAGACACAGCGCGGTTTACCGTTGCAGCCGAGAGTTTCATTTCTCGTAATGAACCTTCAAAGGACGCAATCACTTCGGGAGTTACATCCTTTAGCTGTGTGCCATCTAAAAACAATCGAAACTTTTCTAAATCACGTCGGTATGCCGCGATTGAATTTGCGGCCAATCCCCTTTCAATCTGGAGATGATTGAGAAAGGAAGAGGCGGCTGTCTCAAAGTTCGGTGCTTGCGTAACCATGCGCTTCTGCGACAGCGGAGTAGTAGATTTTTCCATCATGCACATTTAATCCCTTTGCAAGATTCTGGTCTTTCTTGCACGCAGCTTCCCAACCATTGTTAGCTAGTGAGAGAGCAAAAGGCAATGTGGCATTGGTCAGTGCATAAGTTGAGGCAACCGGGACCGCGCCAGGCATATTTGCCACACAATAAAAAACAGAGTTGTGAACTGTATAGGTCGGCTCGGCATGGGTTGTTGGCTTCGAATCTTCAAAGCATCCGCCTTGATCGATAGCAATATCAACCAACACTGAACCACTTTTCATCTGTGAAACTAAAACATTTGAAACCAACTTCGGCGCTTTTGCTCCATGAACAAGAACAGCTCCAACAACCAAGTCTGCTTGCTTAACTTCCCGTTCGATCGCATGCTTAGATGCGACCAAAGTTTTGATCCGGCCCCCATAGATAGTGTCGATGTATTGCAATCGAGATATCGAACGATCAAATACAGTGACATCTGCGCCCATGCCTAATGCAATAACCGCAGCGTTAAGACCTGCAACTCCCCCACCAATAACAACAACTCGACCAGGTGCAACACCAGGAACGCCACCCAGAAGAACTCCACGCCCACCATGAGGCTTTTGCAACGCAGTTGCACCAACCTGGGTTGCTAAACGACCCGCTACTTCACTCATTGGTGCCAGCAACGGAAGAGTTCCATTTACTTCGACAGTTTCATAAGCGATTGCGGTGACCCCAGATTTCACTAAGGCGTCTGTACACGCTTTGGAGGCGGCCAAATGCAGATATGTGAAAAGAGTTTGTCCTTTTCGCATTTTAGGATATTCCGGCTCAATCGGTTCTTTAACTTTCAGAATTAAATCTGCTCTCTGCCACACATCATCTGCGGAAGGAACAATGGTTGCACCGGCTGCGACAAACTCTTCATTGCTAATCGAGGAACCAATACCGGCCTTATCTTCGATGATTACCGAGTGTCCTGCGTGAACGAATTCAGAAACTCCCTCGGGAGTAACCGCCACTCGAGATTCATGTACTTTGATCTCTTTGGGAACTCCAACGATCATGATTAGCCTTTCGCTTGTATCGCTACAGCAATCAGGCCAATAAAGAGAGGATGAGGTCTCGTTGGACGTGACCGAAGCTCAGGATGAGCTTGCGTGCCTACATAGTAAGGATGCTCCTGTGAAGGCAATTCCACAAACTCCACAAGATCTAACTCTTTAAACATGCCTGAGAACACAAGACCTGCCGCAGAAATTTGGTCGCGGTAAAGATTGTTAACTTCATAGCGATGGCGGTGACGCTCGGAGATCTCAGTCGACCCATAGGTTTGAGCAACAACAGATCCCGCTACTAGATCGGCCTTATAAAGACCTAAACGCATTGTTCCGCCCATATCCGCTTTACCAGAAATGACATCCTTTTGATCCACCATCGTTGCGATCACCGGAGTTCCTGAATCCGAAAATTCTGCAGAAATTGCATCCGTGATTCCCGCAAGATTACGTGCAGCTTCGATCACCATGCACTGTAAACCCAAACATAATCCCAAGGTTGGAATTTTGTTTTCACGAGCAAATTTAAGTGCCCCAACTTTTCCTTCAATACCGCGGATACCAAATCCACCGGGAACGCAGATCGCATCAACACTTTCCAAGTGCTTTTTGGCAAGCTCTGGCGTTTCGCATTCATCACTTGCGATCCAAACAATCTCGACCTTGGCTTCATTAGCAAAGCCACCTGCTCGCAAGGCTTCAGAAACAGACAAGTACGCATCAGGCAGATCAATGTACTTTCCCACTAGCCCGACCTTGATGTGATGCTTCGGGTGATGGACTTTCTCAAGAAGGGCATCCCATTCGCCCCAAACAACATCGTGGCAATCAAAACCTAAGCGCTTAACAACATATGAATCTAAGCCTTCACTGTGAAGCACCTTCGGGATGTCATAAATGGAAGGAGCATCTACTGCAGCGACCACGGCTTCTGAATCAACATCGCACATTAATGAAATCTTCCTTTTAACACTTTCTGGAATTTCGCGATCAGAGCGAAGAACTATTGCATCTGGTGCAATACCGATGCTTCGCAACGCCGCGACAGAATGCTGTGTTGGCTTTGTTTTTAATTCTCCTGATGGACCGATATATGGAACCAAGGAAACATGAAGATAGAAAACATTATCTCGTCCTACTGTTTGACGAATCTGGCGAATAGCTTCCAAGAATGGTTGAGATTCAATATCTCCAACCGTCCCGCCAACTTCAGTGATTACTAAATCGATTTCTGGTCCAGCCATCGCGATGATGCGTTCTTTGATTTCATTGGTGATGTGAGGAATAACCTGAACGGTTTCTCCTAAGTATTCACCGCGGCGTTCACGAGCGATAACTCGTGAATAAACCTGACCTGTCGTCACATTTGCAGAGCCGTGAAGATTGCGATCAAGGAAGCGCTCGTAATGGCCAATATCTAAATCGGTCTCAGATCCATCATCGGTTACGAAAACTTCACCATGCTGGAATGGATTCATAGTGCCAGGATCGACGTTCAGGTATGGATCGAGCTTTTGCATAGTTACGCGAATACCGCGAGCAACTAATAATCGTCCAAGACTTGAGGCTGTGAGTCCTTTGCCCAGACTTGAGGCGACTCCGCCGGTTACAAAAAGGTGTTTCGTCACATGTGCTTGGCCCATGGAAGTCAAACCTATCATTTATTTACGGGTGGCTCTTACACCTTCAGCGATAGCAGTTCAGTGGCGTGTTCTCGTGCGCTGACCGAGTTTTCAAGCCCTGCCAACATGCGAGCTACCTCTTCAATTCGCTCTT
>JBILNA010000093.1:0-3763 GCA_044375255.1 Candidatus Planktophila sp. | reverse complement strand
GCTTCACTTATATTCCTTACTACTTAATCAGGTAAATCGCAGCAAATAGTGCGATCCAAACGACATCTACGAAGTGCCAGTAATACGAAACAACAATTGCAGTTGTTGCTTGTTGATGGGTAAAGCGACGAGCTTTGGCAACTCGGACCATCACGATAAGGAAAGCGATTAATCCACCCGTTACGTGAAGTCCATGAAAACCTGTTGTTATGTAAAAAACCGAACTGTAGGCATTTGTAGAGAAAGCCAATCCTTCTGAAACCAACAACGCATATTCATACACTTGACCCGCAATGAAGAATGAACCCATCAAAAAAGTGGTTGCGAACCATTCACGCATTCCCCACTTATTGATTTGGTACAGCTTGCCTGTCCGACGATTTTGAAAACGTTCAGCTGCGAAGACCCCGAACTGACAGGTCACAGATGAGAGAACCAGAATCGTTGTATTAAATGCCGAGAAAGGGATGCTGAGAAGTTCGGTGGACTCTGCCCAAATTGCTGGTCCCTGAACCGCTCTGATGGTGAAGTACATCGCAAATAGCGCAGCGAAAAACATTAACTCGCTAGAAAGCCAAACAATTGTTCCAACCGCCACTGCATTTGGGCGAGAGATTTTGTGGTGTGACACAGCGCTAGACATAAAGGTGATTATTCCCGAAAAGATGCTCGCCGTCTGCCTGGGGGGCGCTAAGAACACCTCGTTTTTGCTCCTAAAGAGGTGAAACGGATCACCTCAAAAACGGGGCTCCTGGGAAGGGGCAGTGGGAGGAAGCGGCGCAGTTTTTCATTAGAATAGCGACATGGCCGAGACCAAAAAACAGATCATTGTCTATTCCGATGACTCTTCAGTTCGATCATCGATCGCCTCGGCGTTGGGTATTCGGGTAGCGAAGGATTTGCCTGAACATGAAATTCATGAGTTTGCGACAGGTTCAGCCCTTCGCTCCTATGTGGACACCAAAAATCTTGCTGGTGGTTTTCGTGCGGATCTTTTCATTTTAGATGGCGAAGCAGCTCAAGAGGGTGGGTTGGGAATGGCTCGCCAGTTAAAGGATGAGGTTTTTAACTGTCCACCAATCATCGTAATAACAGGTCGCAAGGAAGATAAGTGGCTGGCTGCCTGGTCCCTTGCTGAAGCATCTGTAGTTCACCCGATAGATCCATTCACAATGGCTAAGACCGTCGCAGAATTGTTGCGCGGCACTGCAGTCGTTTCTGCTTAACTTTTCTCATGAGCCAGTTGCTGTGGGATGAAAACATAGCGATTATTGATTCAGGTTTAGATCTTGAAGTTGATCGAGTTCAGTGGTGCATGAACGAAATTTTAAATGGCGCTGCAGACAACTCAACAATGAAGAGATTCCTGGTAGCCCTTAAAAACAAAGGGGAGAGTCCAGAAGAAGTCGGAGCATTAGTTGCGCAGATGTATCAACATTGTGCACCGATTTCAATTAACGAACGGGCCGTAGACACCGTTGGAACTGGTGGCGATGGTGCCCACACAATTAACATCTCTACTACCTCAGCAATAATTGCAGCCGCAGCTGGTGCGAAAGTGATTAAGCACGGAAACCGAGCGGCTTCATCTAAGTCGGGATCAGCAGATTTACTTGAAAACTTAGGGATCAACATTAATCTCAATGGGCAAGCGGTCGAAGAATCTTTTGCAACCTTAGGTATTGGTTTTTGTTTTGCCCCACTTTTTCATCCAGCGATGAAGCATGCTGCAGTTGCTAGAAAAGAACTCGGCCTACCTACAGTTTTTAACATTTTAGGTCCGCTTGCAAACCCTGCCAGACCACAGGCTGCAGCTATTGGTGTAGCCAATGAACGGATGCATCTAGTGATGGCTCAAGTATTAGCTATTCGCGGGGTGGATGGTTTCGTCTTTAGAGGAGATGATGGCCTGGATGAAATAACTCTTGCAACGACAACATCAGTTCTGAGTATTGGATCAGATGAAGTCACCAGTGGTCTTATTGATCCTTCGGAATTTGGAATATCTATCGCACCTATTTCCGCGCTGGTCGGCGGCGATGGTGCCGAAAATGCACGGATCACAAACTCTATCTTTGCTGGTGAAAAGGGTGCGCACCGCGATGCTTGTGTGCTCAATGCTGCGGCTGCGATAGCTGCTTATGAGGGAAGAGCTGAACTTTCCTTGCATGATCGAATTGCATCAGGTCTTAAAGCCGCCACTACAGCCATTGATTCAGGGGCTGCGCAGGATCTAGTTAGTAGATGGGCTGCACTTACTCAGAAATTGAGCGCTTAACTGTTTTCCTTCGTGACGGAAAATTTCGCATCTGTTCAAAGTTATGAACATCAAATCCTGCGAGGCGTTCAATCAGTCCATGTAGAACATCGACAGTTGCCAGCGCATCGTCAAGGGCGCGATGATTTGGCGTGGTTGATGCGCCAAAGAATTCGGCCAAAGTGGAAAGTTTGCAGTTAATCACTTCATCCCGATCCAGAACCGCTCTAGCAAGTCGAGCGGTATCGACGGTTAAATAATTTGGCCACGAAATCTCATGATTTTTCGAAGCGGCTTTCAAGAAACTTAGATCGAAGGGAGAGTTATGGGCTACGACTACGGTTTCATCGGCGCTGCCCAAAAATTCGAATAAGGGCGGGAGTATTTCATCAATGAAAGGTGCTGAAATCAGCATCTCATCTGAAATACCAGTCAGATGCGTAATGAAAGCCGGCACGGAGTGACCAGGATCCACGAAGCTTTGAAAAGTTCCCAAAACTTGGCCACCCTTAACTTTGACCACACCAATCTCGGTGATTCCTGCACCAAAACGAGGAGAGCCACCAGATGTTTCAAGATCTAAAACAGCAAAAGTAGTTTCGGCAAGAGTCGTCTCTGCAACCTTTGACATGTGTTGAATCGTATGTCATTGATCTGACAAAGATTAAGTCGTACTCTTTAACTATGGCAGTTCAAGGGGCACCAGCAGGTTGGATGCAAGATTGGGCCGCGCTTGGCACCGGAAAAAATGCACATGTGGGTGTCTTGTTGGTTCATGGTTTTACAGGTTCACCTGCATCGATGCGCCCCTGGGGAGAATTCCTTAATTCAAAGGGTTACACAGTTCGAGTTCCGTTATTACCTGGACATGGAACACAACCAGAAGATTTGAACAAAGTTAAGTGGCAAGAGTGGCCGGCCAAAGTCGAATTTGAGTTGAGCGAACTCCGTAAAACCTGTGATGTGATATTTCTAGTTGGACTTTCCATGGGCGGTGGAACCGTCCTTAATGTTGCTGCTTCTATTGATAATGAATTAGCGGGATTGATTCTTGTTAACCCAATGATTCATGTGAAGGGCGTTCCCGTCGAATTGGCTTTCTTCCTATCAAGATTCCAAAAGCTGCGCACCAGCGTTGGCGACGACATCAAACGTCCTGGAATAACTGAATGGGGTTATGACGCATTGCCTACACGGGGTGTTTACCAACTTCTTAAGATGCTTCGAATTACCCGCCGTAGTTTGGGCACAATTACCGTGCCGGTCCAGTTGTTCCATTCTGTGGATGATCACACACTTCCAGTAAGCAACACTGAGATCATTCTGAATGAGCTGGGCTCTACCAATAAGAGCCGAATTGAATTAGTCAACAGTTATCACGTAGCAACCATGGATTATGACCAAGAGTTGATTTTTCAAAACTCGCTAACTTTTATCGAGGCCAACACTAAATAGCTTTACGAAAGCGCCAGACCAACTGCAATACCCAAAATCCCTATTGCTGAG
>JBILNA010000046.1:0-6018 GCA_044375255.1 Candidatus Planktophila sp. | reverse complement strand
TGATGGCGCATCACGTATCTACCCAGGAACAACTGCACCTGCAGTCGACAAACTAAATCTCACTGTTAATGATGGAGAGTTTTTAGTTCTTGTCGGACCATCAGGTTGCGGTAAGTCAACATCACTTCGCATGTTGGCAGGACTTGAAGAGATCGATGGTGGGCGCATTCTTATTGGCGATCGCGATGTAACAAATGTTGCACCAAAGGATCGCGATATTGCGATGGTGTTCCAGTCTTATGCACTGTATCCACACATGACAGTTGCAGAGAACATGGGCTTCGCATTGAAAATCGCAGGAACTCCAAAAGAAGAGCGCGAACGTCGTGTTCTTGAAGCAGCAAAGTTGCTTGACCTCGAGCCATACCTAGAGCGCAAGCCAAAGGCTCTCTCTGGTGGACAGCGTCAACGTGTTGCTATGGGTCGCGCAATTGTTCGCGAACCACAGGTTTTCCTTATGGATGAACCACTATCAAACCTTGATGCGAAGTTGCGTGTAGCAACTCGTACACAGATCGCTGCATTGCAGCGTCGTCTAGGAATCACAACTGTTTATGTAACGCACGACCAGGTTGAAGCTATGACTATGGGCGATCGCGTTGCAGTGTTGAAGGATGGCTTGCTACAGCAAGTTGATACTCCTCGTAATCTTTATGACAACCCAGCAAACGCTTTCGTTGCTGGGTTCATTGGTTCACCTGCAATGAACTTGCTTATCGCTCCAGTGAGCGGTGGTAAGGCAATGCTGGGAGATCTAGCTATTGATGTTCCTGCATCTGCTGGTACATCTGTAACTGTTGGTGTTCGCCCAGAAGGCTTTACACCATCATCAAAGGGCTTCCATGTTCTTGTTGAAGTTGTTGAAGAGCTTGGTTCAGATGCTTTTGTTTACGGAAAGCCTGCTGATGCCAATGTTAAGTTTGCAAATGCAACAGATGAAGGCGCACAAGTAATTGTCCGCTGGGATCCAAAGAATCCTCCAAAGCCAGGTGACACGATCACTGTCGAAGCCGTTAAGGGATCTGTTCACTTGTTCAACTCAACAACAGGTGAGCGCGTTTAACAGTAATTAAAGTAAAAACCCGCGGTGGCCATTGGCTACCGCGGGTTTTTTACTGCTTATTTCTAAAGCCTTACGCCATTGCCTTCTTCAAGTTCTCGTCAATTGAGTTCAAGAATTCTTGAGTTGTTTGGTATGGCGCATCCTTTGAGATCAGAAGTGACAAATCCTTTGTCATCTTTCCTTGCTCAACAGTTTCAATACATACACGCTCGAGGGTTGCACAGAACTTTGCAAGCTCTGGGTTGTTATCTAACTTCGCACGGTGTGCAAGGCCTTGTGTCCAGGCAAAAATTGAAGCGATCGGGTTTGTAGATGTTGCCTTACCTGCCTGGTGATCACGGTAGTGACGTGTCACAGTTCCGTGAGCTGCCTCTGATTCGCAGATCTTTCCATCTGGAGTCATCAACACAGATGTCATCAAACCAAGTGAGCCGTAACCCTGTGCAACGGTGTCAGATTGAACATCGCCGTCATAGTTCTTACACGCCCAAACATATCCACCCTCCATGCGCAATGACATAGCAACCATGTCATCGATCAAGCGGTGCTCATACCAAATACCTGCAGCATCAAATTGAGCCTTGAACTCTGCTTGGTAAATCTCTTCGAAGATATCCTTGAAGCGACCATCGTAAGCCTTCAGGATTGTGTTCTTTGTTGAAAGATAAACCGGGAATTTGCGAAGAAGTCCGTAGTTAAGTGATGCGCGAGCAAAGTCGCGGATTGAATCATCGACGTTGTACATCGCCATAGCAACACCTGAAGATTCAAAGTTGAAAACTTCTGTATTGATTGGTGCTGATCCATCTTCAGGTACGAAGGAGATTGTGAGCTTTCCTGGACCTGGAACCTTGAAGTCAGTCGCACGGTACTGATCACCAAATGCGTGACGACCGATAACAATTGGCTTAGTCCAATGCGGAACCAAACGTGGCACATTGCTGATGATGATTGGTTCGCGGAAGATTACTCCGCCAAGAATATTGCGGATAGTTCCGTTCGGCGACTTCCACATCTTCTTAAGTCCAAATTCTTCAACACGCGCCTCATCTGGAGTGATGGTTGCGCACTTGATGCCAACGCCATGCTTCTGGATGGCGCGTGCGGAATCAATCGTGACTTGATCATCAGTTGCATCGCGGTGTTCCATACCTAAGTCGTAGTACTCAAGGTTCACATCTAAATAAGGAAGAATCAATGAATCCTTGATGAACTGCCACATGATCCGTGTCATTTCATCGCCATCAAGTTCGACGACAGTGCCCGTTACTTTGATCTTGCTCATACTCTCCCCTTAATCGACTTTTGAAAATTGCTTATAGCGTCTGAACATCTGCTTGTTTTGCACGAACTGCTTCAGCAGCCTCTTTAAGTGCCACAACTTCTGAATCAGTTAATGAGCCTTCGACAACCTTTTTGACGCCTGAACGACCAATCTCGGCCTCAACGCCGAGATAAACACCAGAAATTCCGTATTCACCATCAACCCACGCGCACACTGGCATAACCGCTCCAGAATCTTCAATAACTGCTTTTGCCATACGTGCTGCAGCAGCAGATGGTGCGTAATAAGCAGAGCCTGTTTTAAGAAGTGCAACAACTTCAGCTCCGCCGTTACGTGTGCGGTCGACTAGATCGGCAATTTCTTCCTGAGATAACAGATCGCTCAATGGCTTGCCATCAACTGTGCAACGACTTGGGACTGGAACCATTGTGTCTCCATGTGAACCAAGTGTCAGAGTCTTAACAGATCCCACCTTTACTCCGAGCTTTTCTGCAACAAAGTTAGTAAATCGCGCAGTGTCCAACATTCCTGCCTGACCCATTACGCGGTTCTTTGGAAAGTTGGTAGCGATCTGTGCCAACGCGGTCATTTCATCCAGCGGATTTGAAACTACGATGATGACAGCATTTGGAGAATGTTTTGCGATATTTTCAGCAACACCACGAACAATGCCAGCGTTAACACCAATTAAATCCATGCGGCTCATGCCAGGTTTGCGCGGAAGACCTGCAGTAATCACAACTACATCTGAATTTGCAGTGGCTTCGTAGCCAGCACCTTCGGGAGTTGTTGTTGCGCCAATAAGCTTTGTCTCAAATCCTTCAATTGAACGAGACTGATTCATGTCCAGAGCCAATCCTTCTGACTTTCCTTCAAGGATGTCAGTTAAAACTACGGTATCGAAAACATCATATTCAGCTAAGCGAAGAGCTGTTGTTGAACCGTAAAAACCTGCACCGACTACAGTGACTTTGCCACCCATCGTGACTCCATTCATGGCTGATTGCGAATGAAGCAACTCTACCGCCCACCAGGAAGTGCAATTGCCAACACAAAAAGTGCAATTGCTACAGCCAGCGGAAGAAGAAACTCAATGCGACGAAAATCTCTAGATTTCAGAGCTATGCCAGCGGTTCCAACGGCGATAAAAAGTGATCCGGCTCGCACCGCCCCGAGAACGCCTAAAACCACACCAGTAAGGACTAGGCCATAACTTACAAGGCCAAGCATTCGATTGTTTAGCTGCATGCATCAACCACATTTGTAAGCAACATTGCACGAGTCATGGGTCCTACTCCCCCAGGCATTGGAGAAACATAAGATGCCTTTTCATAGACACCGGGGCACACATCGCCATCTAATCCATTTGCTGAGCGAGAAATTCCAACATCAATCACAACTGCGCCCTCTTTGATCATTTCTGCTTTCAAGAAATGAGACTGCCCAATTGCTGCAACAACAATGTCGGCTCCTTTGGTGTGCAGAGTTAAATCCTTTGTGCCTGTATGAGTCAGAGTTACTGTTGCATTCTCTTGTTTGCGGGTAAGCAGTAATCCCAATGGGCGGCCAACAGTTAAGCCACGACCTATCACAGTGATATCTGCACCTTGCGTTGAAATTTTGTAGTGATCTAGCAACGCAACAATTGCTCGAGGAGTACATGGCAAGGGAGCTTCATAGCCTAAAACCAGACGACCTAAATTAAATGGGTGCAATCCATCTGCATCTTTACTGGGATCAATTGCTTCAAGAATTCTTTGCGTATTGATTCCTTTTGGAAGTGGAAGTTGAACGATGTAGCCGGAGCATTCTTTGGAGGCATTCAAATCTGCAATTGCTGCCAAAACATCTTTCTCTGTTGCATCATTTGGAAGATCGAAACGAATCGAACTAATCCCAACTTCTTTACAATCACGATGTTTCCCGTTTACATAAGAAACCGAGCCAGGATCATCTCCTACCAAAACAGTTCCAAGACCTGGTGTGATTCCCTTTGATTTAAGCGCAGCTACTCGAATAGCTAAATCAGTTTTTATGGTCGAGGCTAATGATTTGCCATCTAGTATCTGCGCGCTCATGTTCTAAGCCTATCGACTCAGTTATGCGTGAGAGAAATGTCGAGTATTGGTGAAAAACATCGCTATTCCTGCCGCCTTGGCCGCAGCGATGACCTCTTCATCACGCACACTGCCACCGGGTTGGACCACCGCGGTAATGCCTGCATCAATCAGAATTTGAAGGCCATCTGCAAAAGGGAAGAAGGCATCGCTAGCTGCAACTGAACCCTTAGCGCGTGCACCTGCACGAGATACCGCCAAGCGTGCCGAGTCAACCCGACTTACCTGACCCATGCCGATACCGACTGCAGTTGTCATCGAAGCAAGAATGATTGCATTGCTTTTAACCGAGCGAATACTTCTCCATGCAAACTCGAGATCTTTCATGCCTTGTTCATTAACTGGAGGACCACATACTTGTTTCCACTGTGTTGGTGAATCTCCATCTGCATTAATCAAATCTGTCTCTTGCAATAAAACTCCTCCAGAAACTGGACGCATTTCAAAACGATCAAGAGGAGCGGCTTCAGCTTTCAAAATCCGGATAGATGGCTTTTTCATTAATAGCTCAAGAGCATCTTGATCATAATCAGGCGCAATCACAACTTCGGTAAACACCTTTGATAATGGCTCAGCCATAGCAAGATCAACTTTTCTGTTGGCGGCAACCACGCCGCCAAATGCTGATACTGGATCGCATTCATGTGCATTTTTGTAAGCAACTGCAACACCTAAAGCACACACAGCGATTCCGCAAGGATTGGCATGTTTCATGATTGCAACGGCAGGATCACGATGATCGCGTACCGCACGCCAAGCAGCATCTGCATCTGTGTAGTTATTGAAAGACATCTCTTTTCCATGGAGCAGCTGCGCATTAACAATTCCTGAATCTGCACCTGTGTAAATCGCAGCACTTTGATGTGGATTTTCACCGTAGCGAAGTGAATTCTTGCGATTCCAAATCTGACCAAACCAATCAGGTAGATCATTTGGATCAGATTTGGCGAGCCATGTAGCGATCGCTAAATCGTATTGAGCAGTAGTCCGAAAAGCTTCAACTGCTAATTGACGACGTTCTGACTCAGTAAATCCACCATTGCCGATAGCTGAAAGCAATTGGTCATATTGGGATGGGTCAGAAATCACCGCAACTGAACTGTGATTCTTTGCAGCTCCACGAAGCATTGCTGGGCCACCAATATCAATCTGTTCCACACTGTCTTGAAATGAAGCTCCTGCCGCGATGGTCTGGGCAAAGGGATACAAATTGATGATTACCAAATCAAATGGCTTGATATCTATGGCAGCTATTGCCTCAAGATGCTCTGGATTTTTTTGATCAGCCAAGATTCCGGCGTGGATTCGGGGGTGCAAACTTTTGACGCGGCCATCCATGATTTCAGGAAAGCCCGTGTACTGGCTTACCTCTGTCACTGGTATTCCGGCTTCAACCAAATTCTTGGCAGTTGAGCCTGTTGAAAGAATTTCAACGCTAGCTAAATGAAGAGCGGTGCCAATTTCAATCAACCGATCTTTGTCATAAACACTTACCAGCGCTCTTTGAAACTCACTTTTCATTTTCGTTTTAAGAATCTCGGCAGATAGATTGC
>JBILNA010000052.1:0-5434 GCA_044375255.1 Candidatus Planktophila sp. | reverse complement strand
AGATCTGGCGCTGCAAGCATGAACTTCAGGAATGCTTCCTGAACTACCTCGTTAGCTTCAGCCTCGTTCTTTGTGATGCGACGAGCCTGAGAGACAAGCTGTGTGCGGTGCTCTGTGTAGATCGCAGATAGTTGTGCAATAGACCAATCAGCTGCTGAGCCTTGTGCGGGTGTATCCATGAGAGCGTCTGCGGGATTTGCGCTCAAAATGCGGGCGGCATCGGTCGCTGCAGCTGCTTTCGCCGCTTTCGACTTCAATAGTCCCATTCGAGTAACTCCCGCGAGTTTCATAATGAAGGCAACGTCTTGCCCTCTATAAGTTAAGACACCGCTGGGGGCCAAATGTTGTGCCATCTGCGGATTTATTTTTAGATTGATTAGGTGGGGGAATGGATCTAGCAGGGCTTTCGCCGAATGGCAGCGAGAAACAAGCCTGCCGGAATCAGGTCTTTAGTCTATGGGATAGCCAAGGGTAAAGTTCGTATTGAGGGTTTGAGCGTGTCCGCGTGCCTATATTCGGGTATCGGCCTAGACCAGGCTGAGCATGAGCGCTTTTTTGGCCGCTTCCTTACGGTCGCTGACTGACAACGCCTGGTAGATCCGCATGGTCTCGTGGCGGATGGTGGAGACGGAAAAGCCCAGTTCAGTGGCTAACTCGTGGTTGGTCTTGCCCTCGACCATGCCGCGCAGGATCAGGATCTGGCGCTGGCTTAGCTGACCAGCCCCGGCATCGCGGTTTTCAGCCGACAGGGGCGTGCTCCCGCCTTGGTTGCCGTAAGGGTTGCTGACAAAGGAAAGGTACAAGGAGAGAGGAACGCACAGGTCTTCGATCGCCTCTGATGTGTGGTGCTTTTGGCTTTCAGCGATCGCCTTGTGGAAGTGAATAGTTAGGTGCCCCTGAATAACACCACGATCGCGCAAGGTTGCTACATACATTGTGGAATCAGGAGTCCATTTTTCTTTAGAAATTCCAGCCATTATTTCAACCTCTGCAGAAGTATTTGCTCGCCATTCCTGGCTTGGAATATTTCGCCCGCGAACATCTTCTGCATCTGGAAAACCAAACTGACCTAAATTTGTGATTGAGTCATCATTGTTGATGCGGCCAAAACGCAAGCCCAGCAGTGAGAATTCAGAGAGATATTCAGTTGCAAGTGCGCGAGCGATTTCTTCAGTTGTTGGGTGATAGCTAAGCCATTCAACAAACCTTCTAATTGCCGTCACAAAAGGACCATCTGTTCATTGAACAGTTCAAAAGAAGAACGCATTAGTCAATCAACCTTTCTGTCCAAAGGTGGTACGCCCTGATTTTCAGGGGAAGTCGGACGAGACAATGTCCAGCTGAACTTCTAGTACAGAAGGCTATCGGTTGCTATGACTAATCAAAAGCCCTTAGGTTTAGAGAGCATAAATGGTCAGGGGTGAACTTTCGGCCAAAGAGCTTATTGACTAGACTTCTTGATCATGGCAAAAAAGAAAACCGGTGCGATTCGCCAAGCAGACGTGACTATTGATCTAGTTGCAAAAGCTGCCGGTGTCAGTCGTGCCACAGTTTCTCGGGTCATGAATGGAACCGCCAAGGTTTCCCCAGAACGTGAAAAAGCTGTAAAGAAAGCCATCGCAAAGTACAACTTCACCCCTAATTCAACGGCCCGTCGTTTAGCCGGTGGTCGTAGCGGTTTAATTGCGCTGTTGATGGAAGAGTCCAGCGAAGAGTTTTTTCTCAATCCATTTTGGGGTCAAGTTGTCCAAGGATTTTCAAGTGCGATAACTGAAGCTGGGCTACATCCTCTTTTGCTCGTTAGACCAAAGAGCGGCACAGAAGATTCACTTTTTTCAACCTTGCAGGCAGGACAAATGGACGGCCTAGCAATTTTCAGTTGGCACCGCCCGCTAAAGAGTTTTGAAAAAATGCTTGATCCAAAAATGGCTGTCGTTTTTGGTGGAGACCTAGGTGGATCTAAAAAATTTCCCTTTGTCGATGTGGACAATGTAAAGGGTGGATATCTAGCAACTAAACATTTAATTGAATCTGGCTGTAAAAACATTGTGACAATCACCGGAGACTTAAAGTTGCAGTCTGGACGAGATCGCCTAGAAGGCTATGAACAAGCACTTAGTAATGCTGGATTAAAGGTAAATGATGATCTAGTAATCCATGGTGATTACACGCAATCAAAGGCTGAAGCTTTAGTGCGCCAGCTCATCAAGAAAAAGGTCAAATTCGACGGAGTCTTTGCAGGAAACGATCTTTCAGCACTTGGCGTTATTAATGTATTGCTGCAAAACGGTATTTCAGTGCCTGGAAAGGTAAAGGTTGTTGGTTTTGACGATTCGCCAATTGCCAGCAGAAATCAACCTTCGATAACCACAATCAGACAACCAATTCGAGAATTAGGTGCACAGGTTGCCGAAACTCTTTTGGCGATGTTAAATGGACAAGAGGTAGAAGATAAAATCTTGGATGTGAAGTTAATCAAACGCGAATCATCTGCTACTAAATAGCAGTATTGGCTTTAATAATTTCTTTGTACTTCTTAAAACTCATTTTTGGTGTGCGCTCAAAGCTTTGATAATCAACATAAACAATTCCGAAGCGCTTTGCATAGCCTTCGGCCCATTCAAAGTTATCCAGCAGTGACCATGCAAAATACCCCTTAACTGGAGCGCCCTCTGCGATTGCGTTTTGCAGTGATTGCAGATGCGCAACTAAGTATGCGGTGCGCTTTGTATCTAACACTTCGCCATCAACCTTCACATCATCATATGAAGATCCATTTTCAGTAATCACTAGATAAGGGAGCTGTGGCCAATCTTTGTGAACACGCTTTACTAAATTACCAAGGCCTTCGGGCGTTACAACCCAGCCCATTGCGGTTAAATCATTTACCAAATGAGAAGGTGTTGAGCCATCTACGCGCTGTGGGAATGGCATAAATCCACCTTCGATTGCTGGCTTATCTTCTGGACGAGGGGATCTAACAAAGCCATCACAGTAATAATTTATGCCCAAGAAATCTGGTGCAGCTACCAGCAGTTGCTCATCACCAGGCAACACAACGCTGCTCAACATGTGGCCATAGCAGTCCACAAGATTTTGCGGATATTTGCCGGTTGTCAGCGCATCAATCCACCAACGGTTTAGGTTTGAATCATTCAACGCAGCAAAATCAACAACTTCTTGATCGTCCGGTGATTCGTTGTGAATATTGTTCATATTGACAGTTAATCCGACAGTTGCTGCAGGGCGAACTTTCTTAATCGCGCGAGTAGCAGCAGCATGAGCAAGTGCGGTGTGGTGGCTAGCAGCAATAGCTAGTTTGAAATCTTTTTTACCTGGTGCATGTACACCATTTGAATAACCCAGCCATGAAACACACCAAGGTTCATTGATCGTGATCCATGTTGAAATGCGATCACCAAATGCTTCGGCACATGCTGTCGCATACTTTTCAAATGCATCCACAATGTCGCGGTTAGCCCAGCCACCTTTATCTTCAAGTGCTTGTGGCAGATCCCAGTGATACAAGGTGACCATTGGCTCGATTCCAGCAGCAACCAGTGCATCAATTAATCGATTGTAAAAATTAAATCCACGTTCTTCTCTGGTGGTATCTCCTTGTGGAAATAAACGTGGCCATGCGATTGAAAATCGATATGCACTCACACCAAGATCTTTCATAATTGCAATATCTTCATCAAATCGGTTGTAGTGATCGCAGGCATTATCGCCAGTGTCTCCATTTACAACTTTTCCAGGTGTCTTGGAAAATGTGTCCCAAATACTTGCGCCACGACCATCGATATCAAAAGCACCCTCAATTTGATAACTTGCAGTTGCAGTTCCCCAGGTGAAATCTTCTGGAAAATGTGAAGTCATCTAGTGAACATCCAATCTTTTGAGAATCAAAAAGTAACAACTGGCCATTTGAAATGTGATTAAGGAAACGCCCTCGTAGTGTACTGAAAGCGGTTTCATAGGCAATACTCTAGCCTAATTAGGGTCTAGGTACTTGGGGTGATCATGGCCAACTGGTCGGCACAATCTCTTTTGTGGTCTGAAGAGTTTGCAGACCATCATGCAGGAAAGTTGTCAGAAGATACTTGGAATTTTGATCTTGGAGATGGCTCAGCTGCAGGCTTGGTGGGCTGGGGTAACAATGAATTGGAGTACTACACAAAAGATTCTGTCCATATAGACAATGATCTAGTCATCACCGCTCAAAGAATCCCTGAAGATTCGGGGCTGCAGTGTTACTACGGTCCCGCACAATGGAAAAGTGGAAAGATTCACACAGCTGGAAAAATTGGATTTAAATACGGCCGGGTAGAGATCAAAGCCAAAATGCCAAGCGGTACCGGCACATGGCCTGCGTTGTGGCTCTTGGGCGCAAACCTTTTAGATGGCGTTGCATGGCCGCATTGCGGTGAGATCGATATTTTAGAAAATACAGGTGCTCACCCCTTTCAGGTGCAGGGAACAATCCATGGGGATGGATATTTCGGTGAAGATGGATTAACCAAAATAATTCAGTCAACCACAGCGCTTTCCGAAAACTTTCATACTTATTCAGTCAATTGGACCCCGGACTATATTGAATGGTTCTTTGATGATTTTTGTTACAACAGAATCAATCGACATGAAGTTGAATCTGAAGGAAAGCCTTGGCCTTTTAATCAAGAGTTCTACTTGATCATGAATTTAGCAATAGGTGGTTGGTTTGCAGGTGCGGTAGATGAAAAACTAGAACGAGCAGAACTGCACATTGATTCAATTAAGTACTATTCGATAGACGGGTTTGGCGAACTAATACTGCACTAACGCTTGAAAACTTCACCAATGCCATTGATTGTTGAAAACCTGATCCAATCAAAACTGATATCGGCTTGCTTTAAGCCAGATTCGATTGGCCCACCAAGGTTTCCACCCATAGCAAGATTCATCACTAAATAGAATTCGTGATCAAAAACCCAGTCTTTATCCTTCTTTTGTTGACTACCAAAGAGCACGCCATCGACATACCAATCGATACTCTCTGGCAACCAATCAACAGCGTATGTGTGGTATTCATTTGCAAATCCGTTTGGCATATCAACAGTTGTGCCGCGCCCACCAAATCCACCTGACAGCAAGCCATGAAGATATCCATAAGCAGTGTTTGGTGACTTACCGACTAGTTCGGTTACATCAATTTCGCCACACCAAGGCCATAGCCGTTCATCAATATCTGCACCGAGCATCCAGAAAGCTCCCCAAGTGCCGGCTCCTACTGGACCCTTAATTCGAGCTTCTATGCGCCCGTATTTGAATCCCACTTTTCCTTTTGTAATGTATTTCGAACTAATCCATTCACAAGGACCTTTGTAATAACAGGTGTATTCATTTGCACCAGTTGTTGTGGCATCTATTTGCAGAGCACCTGCAGAAGTGATTT
>JBILNA010000045.1:0-6152 GCA_044375255.1 Candidatus Planktophila sp. | reverse complement strand
TCTTCTTCGATCACGGTGTCATCAGCCTTCATTTCCTTCATTTCGCTCTTGAAAATGCGCATAGAGCGACCAAGTGAGCGGGCTGAATCCGGTAGACGCTTCGCTCCGAACAAAACAAGTACAACAATGAGAAGGATGACGATCTCTCTTGGACCCAAATTCATAGCTTTAACTCCTTGGCTAATATTTGAGCCTAGGCTACATCAGATCCCTTTGAATGGGTAGGCGATCTCAGCGTGCTTTGTAACGATCCAGCATCGATTGGGCCAACCCTGCGATTGATTTTCTAACATCAGGGGGTGACTGTAAGCCGAGCGCACTTCCAGAGGCCATGATGGATCGCTCGATCCACTGAATTGAGTATGTTTCAAAATCGAATTCAGAATTAATCGGAAGTTCACTTTGTTTGAACCGTTCGGCGATCTCTCGGGTGGGTTTGAGAACCTTGATCGTGCAGCGATAGCTAGATTGCTGAGCAGTGCTCTTCGGAGCAGATTGTGGGACTGCTTGCAGCGATGCACTTTGAATTCGGTCAATACGAAACTGTCTAAAATCCGATGCCGTAAAGCAATAAGAGCTTAAGTAATTCTGTCCATCACTTTCAACTATTTCGATCGGCAGAATAATTCTGGTACCAACTTCATCGCGATATAAAGAATGGTATTGGATTACAAGACCCGATCTAGATTTCAGCGCTTCAGTAATCGCGGTAGACACTTTTTGATTGATGATCGAAGTCGCAGAAAGCGCCGACGGAAGTCTAATCAACTCCGCCAGACGCCTTGAGAGGAGATCGATTCTCTCAAAGAGGTCGCTTCGCTCCGATGAGATAGTTGAACGCAGTAAGTCCAAACCCAGAATCAGGGCAACTCCTTCATCAAAGGTGATGGATCGGGGTTTGGAAAGCGTTTCTGCATTGTGAATCGTCACAAAACCTGATTCAAAATCTAAATCCATTAGTTCTAACGGTGTGTAACCAGGTAGCCCGCACATCCACAAAGTAGTTAGGTCACTAGTCAATTGAGCTGTCGAAACATTAAACACGCCAGCCAGCTCTTTCAATGAGATTCCTTGATGAGAATTAATGTAGGGAACAAGATCTAAGAGACGCGCTGTACGTTCAAGCGGTGCTGAAAATTTTTTAACCATGATTCTTCACCAACGCTTCTAGATGTTCAATGACAAGGTCTTTCAATACGCCTGGTTCCTGCACAAAGGCGTCAGGGCCATGCCATAAGACCATCGAACACAACGAATCTAGATTCATGATCGGAATCTTGATTTGATCCCACTCGCCCAAGGATTGCGTTGAGATGGCTAAAACACGCAGTGAGGCTGCTTTTCCCACTCGCACATCAATTAATGCAAAATCATTGTGTCGTGATTCTGAAAAAGTTTTGCTGGGATCAAATCCAGTGGGAGCTTCAAAGTCAGCAGGTCCCTCACTTGACGCGATCGCGCCAGAAATTCGATCTACGCGGAAGGTTCGTATCTCCTGGATCTCTTGATCCACTCCCGACAAGTACCAGTATCCATTACGAGTTGAGAGTGCAATGGGAACAATGTTTCGAATATTGATGCTCATGCTCGAATCTAAGTACGGAAAAGTGAGAAGCTGGGATTGGGCGATTGCCTTGGTAATCAAAGACAGGTCTTGTCCCCCATCATTGAGTTTATGAACATTTCCGGGAATCGATAGTTCATCACTTGGAATACCAATGGAACGCAATTTCAAAAGAGCTTTCTGTGCAACATCGCCAAAAGAAGCCTCTTGCCAAGCCTCTGCGGCTAATGAAAGAAGAGATACCTCTGTGGGTGAAATATCGCCAAGTTCGAATTGATACTTCTCCTGTTTGATTCTGTAGCCTGCTTCATCATTAAACAGAGGATCAAAACTTCCCACTTCAATTTCAATTCCGAGCGAACGAAGATCATCTTTGTCTCGCTCAAACATTCTTTCTTTAGTTTCCGGAGTACCTTCGTATCCATCAACTGAATTGAAAATCTCGGATTTAGTGAGGTATCTCTTTGTTGCGAGCAGGGCGATAGTGAGATTGATTAATCGCTCAATCTTCCGAGACACCGTATGCACCCTTCGCTGGACGTCGACGACGTGCCAAAACTTCAACACCAGGGGCCATTCTGCGACTTTGGATGAGAAATCCGGTGTGCCCAATCATTCGTTGTTGAGGACGAACCGCCAAGCCTTCGTGGTGCCATCCGCGTACAAGTGTTTCCGAACTTTCAGGTTCAGTAAATCGGCCATCTTCCTTCAGAGCTTCTGCGGTGGCAGATAACTGTGTGGTTGTTGCAACATAGGCTAGAAATACTCCGCCTGGACGTAATGCGCGGCCTGAGATATCAATGCACTCCCATGGGGCGAGCATGTCCAAAACAACCCTGTCATATTCAGAATCAAAATCTTGATTTTGAAGATCGCCAACAGTCAGTGTCCAGTTCTCGGGTGTGGCTTCAAAGTAGGAATCCACATTGGAGCGTGCATTGTCAGCAAAATCTTGCCTTCGCTCGACTGAATGCACAGTACCCGTCGGTCCCGCCGAACGCAGAAGAAAGATTGTTAAGGCTCCGCTTCCAACACCTGCTTCAAGGACTCGCGCACCTGGATAAATATCTGCAACGCCAACAATCATCGCAGCATCTTTTGGATACACGATCGTTGCACCACGAGGCATTGTTAAAACATAATCGGCAAGAAGTGGTTTAAAGGCGGTGAACTTCAATCCTGCGGTCGTACTAACGACAGAACCCTCAGGCATTCCAATCAATTCATCATGAGTTATCCAGCCCTTGTGGGTATGCCATTCTTTTCCAGGCGTGATAGTAAAGCTGTATAGCTTCCCCTTTGGATCGGTCAATTGAATGCGATCGCCGGCTCCGAAATACCCAAGATTAGACACGGGAGCATCTTAGGCGAAAAAGTTCTTCAAAGTACGGGTATCTTCGGGCAGGTGAATGAAGCAAACAATCTTCGACTATCTCCCAGCGCGGTGAGTGAGTATGAGAACTGTCCGCAGCTCTATAAGTACCGCAAGATTGATAAATTGCCTGAGCCTCCTTCACTTGACGCCGAACGCGGAACATTAGTTCATACGGTCCTGCAGGATATCTTTGAATTTCCCAGTAACGAGCGAACGCCAGAAACTGCTATTGATTTGCTCCCATCTAGATGGAAAGCCCAACTAGAAGAAAAACCAGATCTTATGGAAATGGTCACCAATGAGAAAGAGTGGCTAGATCGTGCCTCTTCCTTGTTGACGACTTATTTCACTCTCGAAAACCCTGCAACCTTTGAAGCCACTCATCGTGAGATGCATTTAGAGAACGATTTTGATATCAATATCTACCTTCATGGATATGTTGATCGACTAGATATCGCACCTACAGGTGAGGTCAGAATCGTCGACTATAAAACTGGAAAATCTCCAAAACCCGGGTGGGAAGAGAAGGCGCTTTTTCAACTAAGAGTCTATGCGCTCCTCTATTGGAAGAACACGGGCGTGCTCCCCCGGTTGTTGCAACTGATTTACCTAGGCGATGGACGGGTTGTAAAGAGCAACCCCACGCAGGTTGATGTTGAATCAGTTGAAAAAGTACTGCGCCGCGTTGCAAAAGATATTTTCATTTCGATCGAGAAAGAGTATTGGCCACCAAAACCTTCACGATTGTGCGAATGGTGCTACTTCAAAAGGATTTGTCCAGCGCACAATGACTAAATTACGAAAGTAAAATCTTCAAACATATTATGAAGCTTCTCGTAACTTAACTGCTCCAAGGAAGTTATTACTCGAACTTTCGTGGACTCTTCAATAGTTACAAGATGTGGCACTGCAATCAAGAAAGCTCCACTAGAGATAGCAGCATTCATTCCGGTCAACGAATCTTCGAAGATTAAACACTTTGTGATATCGGAATCAGTCATTGATGCAGCCTTGAGATAGCAATCTGGTTGCGGTTTTGTATTCACAACATCATCCGAACTAATTGAAAAAGGGAATAAATCGTGACCCAAATTCTCTAGAACCGCATCCACAATGATGCGTGGACTGGCCGAAACCAAACCCGTCTTGACTCCGTGATTTTGCAGTCCGCGCACTAATTCGAGGGCACCCGGCATAGTTGGTGTATTGCCACGCATTTTTAGCGCCTGTGTATCTATCAAGGTTTGAGTGAAATACTCTGGAGATTCTGCGCCATCACATTTATCCTGCATGTATTGACCCACTCGCGTAAGCGGTCCCCCAAGGCAAGCAATTTGATCATCTTCAGTCCAGTGATAACCGAAAGGTAATGTTACTTCGACTTCGGATTTCAACCATTCGGGTTCTGAATCAACTATCAAGCCATCCATGTCGAAAAAGACGGCATCAAAAAAGTTTGACAGGCCGCTCATCAGTTTGCGTTGAAATACTTTGCTTCAGGGTGATGCACGATAATCGCAGAAGTTGATTGTTCGGGATGGAGCTGGAACTCTTCGGATAGTTCTACACCAATTCTTGCTGGGTCGAGTAATTCACATAGTTGTACTTGCTGTTCGAGATCTGGACAGGCTGGATATCCAAATGAATAGCGGGAGCCTCTATATCCCTGATCTAAAATTCCTTGTAAATCCGTTGAATCATCACTCTTAACCGATAATTCTTCGCGAATGCGTGCGTGCCAATGCTCGGCAAGGCTTTCAGTTAACTGAACAGAAAGTCCGTGTAACTCTAGGTATTCGCGGTAATTGTTCGCTGCAAACAGTTTGGAAGCTGCCTCGCTGACGGTAGAGCCCATAGTTACAACATGAAAGGCCACAACATCAGTCTTTCCTGATTCCTTTGATGCAAAGAAGTCACTGATACACAAACGGCGATCCCGTGTTTGTCGTGGGAAGGTGAAACGAGTGCGTTCTTTGCCTTTTTTATCGCCTTCGTGGTGAAGAATGACTAAGTCATTGCCTTCGCTATAGCAAGGAAAGTATCCATAAACAACAGCGGCGTTGAGCCATCCACTTGATTGAACTTCATTGAGAAGTGATCGCAAGCGAGGTCTTCCTTCGGTTTCAACCATGTTTTCATACTCGCCACGGTTGCCCTTGAGGCCCCATTGACCTACGAACAATGCTCGCTCGTCCAACATACCTGCGTAGTCGCTCAGTTGAATTCCCTTGACTACTCGTGAACCGAAAAATGGTGGAGTTGGAATATCAACCTCTGTTGCAACATCGCTACGTCGGGTATCGATTGGAAGATCTTCGCTCTTGATGCGAGTATTAGCCACCTTGCGCTCTCGAAGTGCAGGCAAGGCCGCACCTGGTTCACCACGTTTGACCGCCATGATTGAATCCATTAAACGCAAACCTTCGAAGGCGTCGCGTGCGTAGCGAACTTCGCCCGGAAATAGCGCTGCTAAATCTTGTTCCACATATGCACGCGTAAGCGCTGCGCCACCTAAAACGATTGGCCACTTTTGATCCAAGCCACGAGCAGTGATCTCCTGCAGATTCTCTTTCATAATGACCGTTGACTTAACGAGTAAACCACTCATGCCAATGGCATCCGCATTGGAATCTATGGCTCCATCAATAATCTGATTAATCGTCTGCTTGATGCCGATGTTAACCACTCGATAGCCATTGTTAGTCAAGATGATATCAACTAGATTCTTTCCAATGTCGTGAACATCGCCCTTTACTGTTGCTAGCAACATTGTGCCGCGACCTTCATCGCCAGTTTTTTCCATAAACGGCTCAAGCTGAGCAACCGCGGTCTTCATTACTTCAGCACTTTGCAAAACAAAGGGAAGCTGCATTTCACCCTTACCAAACAATTCTCCGACGATCTTCATGCCTTCGAGCAGATGGGTGTTAATGATTTCAAGCGGTGGGGTACCAAGTGCCATGGCCTCTTTAAGATCATCTTCTAATCCAACTTTTTCACCATCAATAATGCGCCGTTGAAGGCGCTCAAATAAAGGCAAGGCGGCTAAGGCTTCAGCGCGGGCATTCTTACTCGTTGCGAGTTCGATTCCATCAAACATTTGCAAGAACTCTTGAAGCGGATCGTAAGTACATTCCTCACCATCAAAAGTACGTCGATCATAAACAAGATCCAGAGCAACCTGCTTTTGACGCTCATCGATTCGAGCCATCG
>JBILNA010000044.1:0-6188 GCA_044375255.1 Candidatus Planktophila sp. | reverse complement strand
ATTGAGTTAGTAAAGAAGGGCGAAGTACGTCGCGCCAAGCTGTACTACCTACGCGACCTACGCGGTAAGGCTGCAAAGATTCGCGAAAAGCGCGATGGCATCGAAGGTTACGGCGATGGAATTCTTTCAACTCCAGTGGCCGAACCAATAATTGAGGAAGCTGTGGCAGAGGTTCCAGCTGAAGTTGCAACGGCAGAAGTTGTGCTTGAAGTATCCGAGCCAGTAGCAGAGGTTGCTGTGGCAGAGGTTCCAGCTTCAGATGCGACAACAGATGTTGTGGTTGAAGCTGAAACAGCTGAAGCTCCAAAAGCTGAATAACCTTTTAAATGCGCAATAAGGGATCGCTCCTTAAGGAGCTCCCAATCCTTGTAATCGTTGCATTAGTCGTATCTCTATTTATTAAGAGTTTTCTAGTGCAATTTTTCTATATTCCATCGGGATCAATGGAAAACACACTTCAGATCAAGGATCGCGTTGCGGTCAATAAGGTTCCGTTTATTTCAAACAACATCAAGCGTGGAGATGTAGTTGTTTTCCGCGATCCCAATAATTGGCTGCCAGAGCCATATGACAGCACAACAAACCAGTTTGTTTCCAAAGCAAAGAGTGCCCTTGTAACTGTTGGCGTTTTGCCAAATCCGACAAAGCAATACTTAGTAAAGCGAGTGATTGGCGTTGGCGGTGACCGTGTTGTGTGTTGCACCAAGGATGGCAAATTAACTATTAACGGAGTTGAGGTAACTGAGCCTTATATCTTCGCTGGCAACAAGCCATCAGAGATGAATTTTGATGTCACGGTTCCTAAGGGCAAGTTGTGGGTAATGGGAGATCACCGCGGAGCAAGTGCTGATTCGCGCTATCACCAAGATGACATTAACAAGGGCTTTGTTCCTGAATCTAGAGTCAGCGGCCGAGTCGTTGGCGTGATTTGGCCCTTTAAGAACATTGCATATATTCCAAGAGTTGATGTTCTAAACAAATAACCTTATGAAGGTTATCGAAGCGCTTTTAGCCAGTGCAGGAATCTCACCGATTGCAGGTGTTGACGAAGCTGGTCGCGGTGCATGTGCAGGTCCATTAGTAATTGCATCAGTTGTTCTCAACGATCCCTTTGCTCCCGAATTAGCTGTGGTGCGAGATTCAAAAGAAATTGCCGAAGGCAAACGTGATGCGGTCTTTGATTTAATTCATCAAGTTGCGGCATCAGTCAGCGTTGTGATTGTTCCTGCAAGTGAAGTTGATTCGCGGGGAGTCCATGCCGCAAACCTAGATGGAATGCGTCGTGCGGTTCAGGGCTTAGCTATAGAACCCGCCTATGTTCTTACAGATGGATATGCAATCGAAGGCTTAGGTCTACCTAACCTTGCAGTGTGGAAAGGCGATCAAGTCGTTGTCTCCATTAGCGCTGCTTCAGTAATTGCCAAAGTGACCAGAGATCGCATCATGCGTGAAATGGATATTGAATTTCCGCAATATGGCTTTGCTGGGCACAAGGGATATATCACCGCTGCCCACACAAAAGCGCTTAACGAGCATGGCCCCTGTGCACAGCACCGACGCTCTTTCGCCAATGTTGCAGCGCTAATCCACAAGTAAGCCAAGCAATAACAGCCGCCGTGATCGGGATATTTATCCTCTCTGATCATGAAGACAAAAAGTAATCAAGTAACTGGCGCACAAGGCGAAGAAGCCGTAGCGCAATTTCTCATCAATCGAAATATCGAAATCATCGAACGCAATTGGCGGGTCCGCGAAGGTGAAATCGACATCATTGCCCTTTACCCAAGTGGCGTATTTTCTTTTGTAGAAGTTAAGACCCGAAGTTCAGTTGCCTTTGGGCACCCATTTGAAGCTATTAATCGAGATAAGGCTTATCGCATGCAGCGGTTGGCTCTTGCTTGGTTAGCAATGCATGGATGCTTGGGTTGTGATTATCAAATAGATGTTGCAGCTGTGTTGGTTCAATCAAATGGTTCATTTGAAATCGAATATCGCGAGAACTTACTATGACTCTGGCCTTTACTCACTCTGTTGCACTTTTGGGACTCGAAGGCCATTTGGTAACAGTGGAAGTAGATATCGCCGATGGGCTTCCGGGATATTCATTATTGGGATTGCCTGATGCAGCTTTGACAGAATCCCGAGAACGAGTACGCAGTGCGATAGTTAATTGCGGGGAAGTATGGCCCAATCGAAAAGTCACCGTTTCACTTTCACCTGCCTGGTTGCCTAAAAGCGGTTCAAGTTTTGATTTAGCAATATGCATCGCATTGCTATCAGCCCATGAAAGCATTGCAAAAGAAAAGATTGAAGAACTGTTGTTCCTAGGTGAGCTTTCGTTAGATGGCCGAATACGTTCGGTCCGTGGCGTACTGCCTGCGTTAATGGCGGCGTATAAAGCAGGGATTCGCACTGCGGTGGTGCCAGAGGCTAACTTTGAAGAAGCTCAATTGATGCAAGCAATGACAATTATTCCGATGCAGCATCTGAAACAAGTTTTGCGATGGTTGCGTACAGGTGAACGCGAAGTAGTTCAGGAAATCGACTTGCAATGGGAACAAACTGATACCCGTTTGGATTTTGCTGATGTGGCAGGACAATCTTCCGCACGTTTGGCTGCAGAAATTGCTGCAATTGGCGGGCATCACATTTTGTTGATCGGTCCACCTGGTGCAGGAAAAACAATGATTGCTGAAAGAATTCCAACGATCATGCCAGCATTAACCATTGATCAAGCATTAGAAGTCACTGCGGTACATTCAATAGCTGGCACTTTGACGCAACGCTCACCCTTGTCGCTGCTTGCACCAATGGTTTCTCCACACCATACAACGACACGCATTGCGATGGTTGGCGGTGGTTCTCATGCGATAAAACCTGGTGCATGTTCACTTGCACATTACGGTGTTTTATTCGTTGATGAAGCTCCTGAATGCGGTCCAGGAGTCTTAGATGCTCTGCGGCAACCTTTGGAATCCGGAACCATAACCATCGCCCGTAGCGTTGGAAACTTAACTTTTCCAGCACAATTTCTTTTGGTTTTAGCAGCAAATCCATGTCCATGCGGAAAGTTCACGGGTCGTGGCCACAACTGCACATGCACATCACAGCAAGTACGCCGATATCTTGGAAAATTATCAGGCCCACTAATGGATCGAATTGATTTGCGCGTCCAGGTAGATCCAGTTGGACGTGTCGATATGGCGCGTGATGAATTAGGTGAAAGCAGCACAGTTATTCGAACCCGAGTTATCGCAGCTCGCGAAGTCGCTAAAAAGCGTTTTGCTGGGATGGGTTGGATTTTGAATTCACAGATACCTGCGCGTGCCTTGCGTTCCACTTTTCAACCTGAAAGAAGTGCGATGAATTTTCTGCATGATGAACTAGATCGCGAACACATTACTGCCCGGGGTTTACACAAAATCATTCGTACCTCGTGGAGTTTTGCCGACCTGCACGGCAACCCAACACCAACCCTTGAAAATGTCATGTCTGCCCACACTATGAGAGGCAAGATAGAAGTATGAATGAATTATCTGCGCGAGCGATTCTTTTTAGCGTCATAGAGGGCGGACAATCTTTTTGGTCCTCTGAAATCTCAACTAAGGGAGCACTTGCTGTTTATGAAAAACTGCTGGGTGGTGGGTATGACTCAATAAAGTATGAAAAGTTGATCAGTTCATTGCGGGGTATCAATGGCGATCAAGTGTTATCTGAAATAGATAAACATCAGGCTCGGTTAATCACTCCAATCGATGATGATTGGCCAGTTCAAGTCAATGATCTTGCAGCTCCACCTATTGGTTTGATCGTCAAAGGAAACATCAGTGCGTTACACCAGCGTTCACTGGCAATTGTCGGAACCAGAAATCCAACCTCATATGGGGCGCGAATCGCAGGGGATTTTGCTGCAGGATTTGCCGACCGAGAATGGGCAATCGTGAGCGGGGGAGCATACGGAATTGATTCCTATGCACATAAAGGAGCACTCATTGCAGAAGGTGTGACAGTTGCAGTGATTGCATCCGGAATCGATATCAACTATCCAGCAGGCAACACACGATTGTTTGCTGAAATTTGTGAGTCAGGATTAATGGTTACTGAATCCATGCCAGGCCAAAGAGCGCTTCCACATCGATTTCTAACTCGCAATCGATTGATTGCATCGATATCCAAGGCAACTCTTGTTGTAGAGGCAGCATTTCGCAGTGGCTCTTTAAGAACCGCTCGAGATGCCGCTGAGATGTTTCGGCCTGTTATGGCTATTCCGGGACCAATTAATTCACCGACTAGCGAAGGTTGTCATCGCTTAATTGGCGAAAGAGCTGCAGAGATAGTTACATCTGTGGCAGATGCGGTGGAGTTTGTGGGTGCTAATTGATGAGAGAATAAGCCTATGAGTGATTTCCGTTCGGGCTTTGTGGCAATTGTTGGCCGCCCAAACGTAGGAAAATCAACTTTGATTAACGCACTCGTAGGTAGCAAAATTGCAATTACTTCACACCATCCCAATACAACACGTACTGCTATTCGCGGAATTGTTCATCGCCCTGAATTTCAAGCGGTGCTTGTAGATACACCTGGTGTTCATAAGCCAAAGACTTTATTGGGTCAGCGTTTAAACCAAGTTGTAGATCAGAGCATGGATTCAGTCGACATCGTAATTATGTGTATTCCAGCCGATGAGACATCTGGTGCCGGCGACACCTTCATTGCCGCAGAAATTGCTAAGCATCCAAAGGCTAAGAAGTTTGCAGTCATTACCAAGACAGATTTGATTTCAAAGGAAAAGCTTGCAGCTCGCTTGCTAGGCATTATGAAAATCGCCGAAGGCTTTGTGTGGGATGAAATCATT
Organism: Candidatus Planktophila sp.; assembly: GCA_044375255.1. Taxonomy (GTDB): domain Bacteria; phylum Actinomycetota; class Actinomycetes; order Nanopelagicales; family Nanopelagicaceae; genus Planktophila. The sequence goes on along the minus strand of JBILNA010000044.1, from coordinate 1,333 downwards.
CCGGTATCTGCAGCAATCCATGATCAGGTAGATCTGCTCAACGAACTTATCGGCAACAACCTTCCGGCTGGTCCACAGTATTACCCTGAAGGAACAACCAGTGATCAAGCGATCGAACAGTTGATCTGTGAATTCATTCGAGAAGCCGCGCTGCAAGATGTTCGTGAAGAGCTTCCACATTCGATTGTTGTAACTATTGATGAATTTGGAGAGCGCGAAGAAAAAGGTTCACGCCCATTTTTTGATGTCCACGCAACTATTCACGTAGAACGAGATACACAACGAGCAATTTTGTTAGGCCATCAAGGCGCACGTTTAAAGGAGATCGGTATACGAGCTCGCGCAGATATCGAACGCGCCCTGGCTGCCAAGATTTTCCTTGGACTTCACATCAAGGTTTCAAAGGAATGGCAGAAGGATCCAAAACTGCTTGCAAAACTTGGGTTTGGGGAAAAAGCTTAATTAACGATTTTCTCTTGGCTTTTCTTGCTTGCTAGATAAGAACCGATCAATACCAAAGGCAAACCAATTACGATTCCTATTGTTAACGGTTCCTTCAGGATGATTACACCTAGAACAACCGCCACTGCAGTATTGACATAAGTGACTAATGATCCTCGCGCAGGGCCAATCTCCTCAATTAACTTAAAGAACAAAATGAATGCGAATGCCGTGCTGAAAATACCAAGAGCAATAAGAGAAAGTGCAGAGTTCATGGAAATATTTGATGGCCACTGCGCAATTGCAACTGGACCCCAAAAAACAGTTGAAATCGCCATCGCTAAACCGTTTATTGCAATTCCATCAACGAGTGGCAGGTTTGCAAGAATCATGATTACAGCGTAGGCATAACTGACTGAAGCAATCAGAACCATTGCGATAGACAATAGGTCTGCACTTCCTGTCAGACTTTCAATTCCGACAACTAAAATCAATCCTAGAAAACCAACAACAATTCCAATAATTCGCCTGAACTGCCACACAGAGTGATCGCCACGCAAAGAGATAATGATGGTCGCGAATATGGGAACTGTCGAAACTAATAATCCAGCAAGACCGGAGTTAATTTTTTGTTGCGCCGTCGAGATAAGGATCCAAGGTCCAATCATTTCTAACAACGCATAAAAGGCAACAAACTTAAACCCAAGGACTGCACCCTTAAACTTTTTGCGATAAATCGCAATCGGAATCAAAATCGATGCACCAATTAATGTACGTCCAGCTACTACGGCAGCGGGAGGAAAGTCTTCCACGGCAACCTTCATAAGAAGATAAGGAATGCCCCATAAAATTCCGACTAAAGCAAAGTGGAACAGCGATTTACGACTCATCT
>JBILNA010000148.1:0-4250 GCA_044375255.1 Candidatus Planktophila sp. | reverse complement strand
TTGCGACTCCCGCACACTTTGATTTGCCGATCAGCCTTATGTAAGGCACCTTAAAGGCATTCCCCTTAAGTCAATGAGCCTCATTTGAGGCTGATTGGCCATGGGCCGCCACGGATGTTCACCAACAGGTGAGTACCTGCGGGTGATCAAGAGCAGAAAGGAGTCAAGGTATGAAGTCGAAGTCAGCTAGGTCAGTCGCCATCCTTGGCATCTCTTCCTCCCTGCTTTTGGTGGCCACCTTGCTTCCAGCGGCTAACGCCCTTGAACTCTCATTGACCTCTAGCGTCGATTTGGAAGTTCAAAGTAGCGCCGCAGTTGTAGAGCCTGGAACCACCGAGTTTCTCTTTACCGAAGATGACCTAACCGCGACCGCTTCAGGTGCGATCTTTTCAACCCAACTGGCTTTGGTTTCAGCTGTTAGCCGCCAGGTCGAATTAGCCCGAACACCACTAGGTGCCAAAAAAGTTGCCAAGAGCATCTTGATGGACGAGTACGGCTTTACCGAAAAAGAGTACAAATGCTTAAACAGTTTGTGGACCCAGGAAAGTAACTGGAACTACAAATCCCGCAACAAAAAATCTGGCGCACATGGAATTCCGCAAGCGCTGCCAGCTAGCAAGATGAATATTGTCTCGACTGATTGGCGCACCAACCCAGTAACTCAGATCCGTTGGGGACTTCGCTACATCAGCATTCGCTATGAGACCCCCTGCAAAGCGTGGGCAAAGCACAAGCGCAGCAACTGGTACTAAGCCTTCCTAAGGTTTTCAAACTCTCGCATCAAACACCGACTTAAACTTCCGGCTTAGTTCCGATCGTTACCAATTTCGAAGACTCCGCAAAGAAATCATTACCCTTGTCATCGACCACAATAAAAGCTGGGAAATCCACGACATCGATCTTCCAGACCGCTTCCATTCCTAGCTCTTCAAAATCTAAGAGCTCAACTTTTTTGATGCAATCCAAGGCAAGGCGCGCTGCCGGCCCACCGATAGATCCAAGATAAAAACCACCATGTGACTTACATGCATCGGTGACCGCCTTTGATCGGTTGCCCTTTGCCAGCATCACCATGGATCCGCCCTGTGCTTGGAAGTATTCAACATATGAATCCATGCGACCTGCAGTCGTTGGACCAAAGGAACCCGATGCATATCCTTCAGGGGTCTTGGCTGGACCTGCGTAATAAACAGCGTAATTCTTCAAGTATTCAGGCATTGGCTTGCCCTCATCCATCATCGCCTTGATCTTGGCATGGGCTAAGTCGCGGGCCACAACAAGTGTGCCGGTCAACGACAGACGAGTCTTTACTGGGTGCTTTGAAAGCTCAGCCAAAACAGCTGACATTGGCTGATTTAAATCAATGGCCACAACATCATCATTGAGATGTTCATCAGTTGTCTCGGGCAAGAACTGTGCAGGATCGCGCTCTAACTCTTCCAGGAAGATTCCATCCTTGGTGATCTTGGCCTTGGCCTGACGATCTGCAGAACATGAAACCGCAATTGCGATAGGCAGCGATGCACCGTGGCGCGGCAGGCGCACTACTCGAACATCGTGGCAGAAGTACTTGCCACCAAACTGTGCGCCAATTCCTAAAGTACGGGTGAGTTCAAGAACCTTTTGCTCTAAGTCAAGATCGCGGAAGCCATGACCGGTTGCAGCATCACCTGATGTTGGCAATGAATCCAAATACTTAGTACTTGCAAGCTTCGCAGTCTTTACCGTGTGTTCAGCACTTGTTCCACCAATGACAATTGCCAAGTGATACGGTGGGCAAGCTGCGGTTCCGATAGAACGTAGCTTTTCATCCAACCAGGTCATAAATGAAGTTGGGTTTAAAACCGCCTTGGTCTCTTGATACAAAAATGATTTATTAGCGCTGCCGCCGCCCTTGGCGATGTAGAGCAAGTTGTATTCATCCTGATGATCGCTATCGGCATAGATTTCGATCTGGGCAGGCAGGTTATTGCCGGTGTTCTTTTCCTCCCAGGTTGTAACAGGGGCCATCTGCGAATACCGAAGATTCAAGGTTGTGTATGCATCGTAAATTCCTTGTGAAATCGCTACTTCATCCTTGCCAGTGGTTAAGACGTACTGCCCTTTTTTGCCCATAACAAGTGCTGTACCTGTGTCTTGGCACATCGGCAAAATTCCACCAGCAGCGATATTGGCGTTTTTCAAGAGGTCGATCGCAACAAAGCGATCATTAGGCGAGCTTTCCGGATCTTTAACAATATTTGTTAACTGTTGTAAATGTTCAGCGCGAAGGTAATGGTTGATGTCATGAATTGCTTCCGATGTTAACTTTTCAAGAGCAGCTGGTTCGACCTGCAAAAACTCTTTATCGCCAAGCTTTACAACTGACACGCCTTCTTTGCTGACAAGGCGGTACTTGGTCTTATCGTTGCCCAGTGGCAAAAGATCTGAGTATGAAAAGTTTGGCATCGTCTTTACGAATCGCTAGTCGGCTTTACTGAATCAAGCTTCTTCTTTGCCCCATCTAGCCATTCCTGGCAGATCTTGGCCAGCTCTTCGCCGCGTTCCCACAACTTCAAAGATTCTTCCAATGTTGCGCTGCCCGCTTCAAGGGATTCAACAACTTCAGCTAACTCGTCCCGAGCTGCTTCATATGAGATTTTCTTCTCTTCTGCCATGGTCTAAATCTACTCTCTCTTAGCTTCTACAGTGCTGTGGCATTGGTCTCGCCCTTTGCAAGACGAAGTCGCAATTCATCGCCTGCCTTCAACTTCTTTGGATCGGTAACGATTTGCCCATCGGCTAACTGCACTACTGAATATCCGCGGTCCAAAGTTGATTGAGGCGACAAGGCCCTAACGCGAGCCTTGATCTGCTTGAGCTCTTCTTTGGCCAACTTTAATGAAGCGCCAAAGGAACGGTTTGATCTATCCCGCAGCCCAGCAATGATTTCAGCCCTAGATGTGATTAACACATGCGGGTCCTTCATTACAGGACGGTTTTTAAAGTTGGTAATTCGAGTTGATTCAAGATCCAAGCGATTTAACACAGTGCGACGGGCTCTATCTCGCATCGCACTGATCATCGCAATCTCTTCAGCAATATCTGGAACAACCCGCTTGGCCGCATCTGTCGGAGTCGATGCTCGGTAATCTGCCACTAAATCAAGAAGTGGTGAATCCTTTTCATGGCCGATCGCAGAAACAATCGGGGTTTCACATGATGCCGCTAAACGAACTAACCCTTCATCACTAAATGGCAGCAAGTCTTCAAAAGATCCACCGCCTCGGGTAATGATGATTACTTCAACATCCTTGTTGGCTTCTAGTTCGCGCAACGCTGCTGAAACCTCTGTTACAGCTGCTGCGCCTTGAACAGTTACTTCGCGGATTTCAAATTGAACACTGGGCCAGCGACGCTTTGCATTTTCAACAACATCTTTTTCAGCATCGGTGTTGCGGCCACAGATCAACCCAATAACCTTTGGCAGCAAAGGCAGTGCAACTTTGCGATCAGAGTTAAACAATCCTTCGCTAGCCAATAGATTTTTTAACGCTTCTAATCGAGCAAGAAGTTCTCCAACGCCAACCTGACGAATCTCGCGGGCTGAAAAAGAAAGGGAACCATTTTTTGTGTACCAGGATGGTTTTGCGTACATAACGATGCGGGCGTTATCGGGCAAAGGCTTGACTGCAGCGATGACAGATTTATGACACATCACTGAAATAGACATATCAACGCTTGGATCACGAAGGCGCATAAAAGCCATCATTCCGCTGCGTTCATTTAACTCACTGATCTCGCCCTCAATCCAGATTGGGCCAAGGCGTTCGACATACTCCTTGATTGCTTCAGAGACGACCCGAACCGTTGCCGGGGCCTCACTTGAAGTTTCGAACATGGGATGAGCCTAATAGACTGCCCCCATGACTAAGAGAGTTCTACTGGCAGCGCCTCGCGGATATTGCGCAGGGGTAGATCGCGCCGTTATCACCGTTGAAAAGGCGTTGGCTCTCTATGGCGCTCCTGTCTATGTTCGCAAGCAAATCGTCCACAACATCCACGTCGTTACCTCGCTAGAAGCAAAGGGCGCGATCTTCGTAGATGAAACTGATGAAGTTCCAGAGGGTAAGACCGTTGTTTTTTCAGCCCACGGCGTTTCGCCACTGGTCCACCAAGAAGCAGCTGCGCGAAATCTAAAAACTATTGATGCAACCTGCCCATTGGTAACCAAGGTTCACCACGAGGTTCGGCGGTTTGCAACAGATGAT
>JBILNA010000043.1:0-6381 GCA_044375255.1 Candidatus Planktophila sp. | reverse complement strand
GGCGTTTCTTACTCAGGTGGATACATCAACAAGTACAAGGCTCAGATCGATAAGGCTGCAGCTGCTATCAAGTCAGGAAAGATCAAGGTTCCAACAAAGCCATAAGGCTTTTTAGGAATTGATTTAGCCAAAATCTCGTATAAGTGAGTGGCATTTGGCCCAACAATGGAGTTAGATCTCCTTGTTGGGCCAAATGTTTTTCCTTAACAAATTCTTCGGAGGTTTACAGTGTCTGTAGCAGTAGAACTGCGACACATTACCAAGCGCTTTCCCGGCGTGATTGCGAACAAAGATGTTTCAATCAAGGTTGAAACAGGCACTGTGCATGCACTTGTTGGTGAAAATGGCGCTGGTAAATCAACAGTCATGAAGATTTTGTATGGCATGCAACGCCCCGATAGCGGCGAGATTTTAGTAAATGGCAAAGAGGTTCACTTTAAGAACCCAAATGATGCAATTGATGCCGGCATCGGAATGGTTCACCAGCATTTTATGTTGGCAGATAACTTTACCGTTCTTGAAAACATTATTTTAGGTTCTGAACCAAAGCACGGTGCAACAATTGATTTTGCAGCTGCCCGTAAGAAGATTGTAGAAATGGCAGCACAGTATGGATTAGAGATAAACCCGGATGTCTTAGTTGAAGAGCTAGGTGTTGGACAACGTCAACGTGTTGAGATCCTTAAGGTTTTGTTCCGTGGAGCAAACATTTTGATTTTTGATGAACCAACTGCGGTCTTGGTTCCACAAGAGGTAGATGATCTCTTCAAGGCGCTTGAAGGTTTACGAGCTCAAGGCATGGCGGTCATCTTTATCTCTCACAAGCTTGACGAGGTTTTACGAGTTGCCGACGAAGTAACCGTTGTTCGACAAGGTTCAACCGTCGCCGAAGTTAAATCAAAGGATGTAACCGCTCGCCAATTAGCCGAACTTATGGTTGGAAGTGAACTTCCAAAGCCTTCAACCCTTGGACACACTCGCCGTGAGGAAATAACTTTGGCGCTTAAGAGTGTTTCCATTCCTGCAACAGGTAGCCGCGACTTGATATCAGATATCAGCTTCAATCTGCATGCCGGAGAAGTTGTTGGAATTGCTGGCGTAGAAGGAAATGGGCAAGCCGAACTTGTTGAAGCCATTATGGGGCTTCGTGATTACACAGGATCTATTGAATTTCATGGCAGTTCAATAGATGAGTTAAGTGTGGCCGATCGACATGATCTAGGCATTGGTTTGATTCCTGAAGATCGACAGCGTCAAGCATTAATGATGACATCACCATTGTGGGAAAACAGAATTTTGGGACATCAACGCAGCAAGCCGGTTATGCGCGGTTTTGTCATTGATAAAAAAGCTACATTTGAAAGCACTCGTACCATCATGCAAGAGTTTGATGTGCGAGCACCTGGTCCAGATACTTTGGCTGCGGCGCTTTCTGGTGGAAATCAACAAAAGTTTATTGTTGGTCGAGAAATGAGTAAGGCTCCTGCATTGTTGGTGGCATCTCATCCAACTCGTGGTGTGGATGTTGGTGCACAGGGCGCAATTTGGGATGTATTGCGCAAAGCCCGTGAAAAGGGAATGGCCATCGTTCTTATCTCTGCTGATTTAGAAGAGCTGATTGGAATGTCTGACCGACTTCTAGTGATGTTACGCGGAACTATCACCGCTGAACTTGATCCAGCTAAAACTACCCCGGAACAACTAGGTTCTGCGATGACAGGTGCAGCATGAGCAACACACTTACAAGAAAATTGTCGCCATCAAAGATTGGGCTAGCTGTTGCAGCGCCTTTAGCGGCAGCTATTTTCTCAATTCTTATTTCAAGCCTTGCGGTTATCGTAAGTAAGAAATCACCTATTGAAGCTTTTAAGACGATGTGGGATTACGGCACAGAGTCTGGCTCTCTTATGGAGATTGTTAATACCGCAACCCCGTATTACATCGCTGCGATTGCAATCGCAGTAACTTTCAGAGCAGGTCTGTTTAATATCGGTGTAGAAGGTCAATTGCGTTTGGGTGCACTGTTTAGCTGTTACATCGGAGCAATGTTTGTCTTGCCGCCGGTGTTGCATGTTGCTGCGGTCTTTATCGTTGCCATGACATTTGGTGGTTTGTGGGCTGCAATTGCCGCTTACTTAAAGGTAAAGCGCGGTGTGAATGAGGTTATTTCAACAATCATGCTCAACGCTTTGGCTGGTGGCTTATCTGCTTACTTGCTATCCAAGCACTTTGCAGTGGTAGAAGAAGGCTCAAACAATCTTGCTACTAAGGAACTACCTGCATCTGCCCAGATTCCTGACCTGATGCCACTATTGCGCAAGGTTGGCATTGAAGATCAACCAGGTGGTGGCGTCTACGGAATGTTCTTTGTCGCTGTCGCGCTAGGTCTAATTTTCTGGTTTGTTGTTAATCGCACCCGTTTTGGTTTTGAACTACGTGCATCGGGGTTAAATCCAATCGCAGCAAGAGTTAGCGGTGTTAACTCAAAAAAGATGACTTTTTTGGCGCTTGTGATTTCAGGTGCAATCGCAGGTTTAGCAGGGTTGCCTGAAGTTCTAGGTCAGACTCACTCTTACAACTTGGGCTTCCGTGCAGGTATCGGTTTCTCTGCAATCGCCGTAGCACTGTTAGGTCGTAACTCTGCAGGAGGAATGGCCGTAAGTGCACTGCTCTTTGGTTTCCTTGAAGTAAGTTCACGCTCACTAGAACTAATTGATATTGCACCCGAAACTTATGTGATTATGCAGGGCTCTATTCTCCTCAGCGCTGTTATCGCCTACGAAGTGGTGCGGCGATTTAAATTGACGCTGCAAAGCAAAGAGCTAGCTAAGGTGGTGGCAGCATGAAAGCCATGAAACTTCTGCGCTATGCAGTAATGCTGGTTTTTGTTTTGGCATCAATTCGCGTTATCACAGGTGCATCCGACTTAACTAGTACCGGGACTGCATCTGCGGCCTTGCTTCTTTCAGTTCCAATTGTTTTAGCAGCACTGGGTGGATTGTTCTCAGAGCGTTCCGGTGTAGTAAATATCGGTCTTGAAGGCATGATGATCATGGGTGCTTGGGCTGGTGGTTACATTGGTTCGCAACATGGTCCTTGGGCTGGATTATTGGCTGCAATGATTTTTGGATCTGTAGGAGCACTAATCCATGCGATAGCAACAGTTACTTTTGGAGTTGATCATGTTGTATCTGGTGTTGCTATCAACATCATTGCAGCTGGCTTAGTTCGATACTTATCTACCTTGATGTACAAGAGTGGAGCATGGCCAGGCCCATCTCAATCTCCAGGAATTGAAACTATCCCAGTCAATGGATTGCCAGTCTTGTCTGGTGGTCAGTACTTTGGGTGGAAGAGCCCTGATCTTTTGGGATCGATCGCAAATCTCAACTGGTTCTTTGTCTCTGATTTAGCGTCGATCCTGCGCGGCTTAACCGGAGATGTTTCATATGTAACTATGGTTGCAATTGCATTTGTCCCACTGGCTTACTTCATCTTGTGGCGTACCGCCTTTGGTTTGCGTCTACGAAGTGCAGGCGAAGCACCTGTTGCAGCAGAATCATTAGGTGTCAATGTTTATGCAATGAAGTACGCAGGTGTACTTATTTCCGGTGGTTTAGCTGGTTTAGGTGGAGGTTTCCTAGCCATTGTTGCGGCAAGTAATTACCAAGAGAATCAAGTTGCAGGTCGTGGATACATTGGCCTTGCAGCGCTTCTATTTGGAAATTACCGCCCAGGTGGATTACTCGCAGGTGCGGGTTTGTTCGGTTTTGCCGATGCGCTACAACTTCGTGATTCAGCCGCGATTCACGCACTTCTGTTGTTAATCGTAGTTATCTTGGCATTTGTTGCCTTTAGAAAGTTCAAGAGTGGCAAGCAAATCGGTGCGGTTGTCGCTCTTGTGGCTGCAGGATTTACTTTGTGGTTCTACTTCGCAGTCGATGAGCTACCTGGTCAGTTGGTAACAATGACTCCATACATAGCAACAATTCTTGTCATGGCGCTTGCGTCACAAAGATTACGAATGCCTGCAGCCGATGGAATTCCTTACCGTCGCGGTGGGCTCCGATGACAACAATCAACTGGGAAACAATTCACCAATCAGCAATTGGTGCCATGAAGATGGCTTATGCACCGTACTCAAAGTTTCCAGTGGGAGTTGCCGCTTTAGTAAATGACGGTCGAATTGTTACTGGCTGCAATGTAGAAAATGCTAGCTACGGTGTTGGTTTGTGTGCAGAATGTGGCTTAGTTTCAAATCTTTGTTCATCAGGCGGAGGTCGTTTAATTGCGATTGTCTGCGTAGATGGTCAAGGAGATTTCCTGGCACCATGTGGCCGTTGTCGTCAGCTCTTGTTCGAGCATGGCGGCGCTGAAGCTTTGCTCATGACAGATGATGGACCGCAGAAGATGTCAGCGATGCTTCCGTGGGCATTTGGTCCCGAGGATCTAGATCGCAACGAGCGTTAAATGATTGATGCCTTCTCCGCCGCAGAAATCATTGCGGCAAAGCGTGATCACCATTCTCTAACCGATCCACAAATCGATTGGGTGATTGACGCATATACCCGTGGCGCAGTGGCTGATGAGCAAATGTCAGCGTTGCTTATGGCTATCTTGCTAAACGGTATGGAAAATCGCGAAATTTCGCGCTGGACCGACGCCATGATCAATAGTGGTGAACGCATGAATTGGTCTGCGTTATCTAGACCAACAGTTGATAAGCATTCAACTGGCGGAGTCGGCGACAAAATTACTTTGCCTTTAGCGCCATTGGTTGCCGCATGTGGCGCAGCGGTGCCACAGTTATCTGGTCGCGGTTTAGGTCATACCGGTGGAACTTTGGACAAGCTGGAATCTATTCCTGGATGGCGTGCATCCTTATCTAATGAAGAGATGTTAAAAGTTTTACAAGATTGCGGCGCAGTTATTTGTGCAGCAGGTGCGGGTTTAGCGCCTGCCGATAAAAAGCTATACGCACTTCGTGATGTAACGGCAACAGTCGAAGCGATTCCACTTATTGCATCATCGATTATGAGTAAGAAGATTGCCGAAGGAACAAGCGCTCTTGTTTTGGATGTGAAAACTGGTGCAGGTGCTTTCATGAGCGATCCAGCAAAGGCTAAAGAGCTCGCGCATGTGATGGTAGGCCTGGGAAAACGTGCTGGAGTAAAAACTCTTGCATTAGTAACTGCGATGGATGTTCCACTTGGATTGACCGCCGGAAATGCTTTAGAGGTTCGAGAATCTGTTGAAGTCCTTGCTGGCGGGGGACCATCAGATATTGTTGAACTGACAGTTTTACTCGCACAAGAAATGTTGGAACTTGCAGGTATTCAGGGTGCAGATCCAGCAGCTGCATTGAAAAATGGAAAAGCAATGGATGTGTGGCGTCAGATGATTAGCGCACAAGGTGGAGATCCCGATGCCAAACTTCCTGTTGCACGCGAGAACACAGTTGTGACAGCACAAAGCAGCGGAACAATTCTTTCTATGGATGCGATGAAGGTCGGAATGGCTGCTTGGCGTTTGGGTGCTGGGCGCTCACGCCAAGGCGAAGCGGTCCAAGCAGGGGCGGGAATCGAAATTCATGCCAAACCAGGGGAGATGATTACCGCTGGAGCGCCCCTTTATACGCTCCATACAGACACTCCAGCCGCCTTTACCCGGGCTTTGGAGTCTCTCGAGAACTCTGTAACCATTGGGGATAAGCCAGTTGGCGGAATCGATCGACTCCCGCTTATTGTTGAACGTATCGTTGATTAAGGGGCGCACCAGATGAGCATGAACAGCATTCCGACTAAGGAGCAGATCAAAGTTGTTCCTAAGGTCATGTTGCATGATCACTTAGATGGCGGATTGCGTCCACAAACAATCATCGATATCGCCCAAGAGATTGGCTATACCGCTCTTCCAACTCATGATGCAGCAGAGTTAGCAACGTGGTTCCGCGAATCATGTGATTCAGGTTCGCTAGTACGCTACCTGGAAACTTTTTCACACACAATTGCTGTCATGCAACGCCGAGAAGATATTGTGCGAGTTGCTCGAGAGTGCGCATTAGATCTTGCTCGTGATGGCGTTGTCTACGCCGAAGTTCGGGGAGCACCCGAGCTTTTTACTGAAAAAGGTTTATCGATGTCTGATGTTGTTGAGGCAACATTAGAAGGCTATAAGTTGGGAATGCAAGAGGCAAAGACAGAGGGATTTACAATTGAAGTGCGTTCCTTGTTGTGTGGAATGCGTCAGAACAAAAGATCTCAAGAAGTTGCCGAATTAGTTGTGAAGTACCGAGACAAAGGAGTCGTAGGCTTTGATATCGCTGGTCCTGAAGATGGTTTCCCGCCATCTGATCAAAAAGATACTTTTGATTATCTTCGT
>JBILNA010000001.1:0-22484 GCA_044375255.1 Candidatus Planktophila sp. | reverse complement strand
TTGCCCTGTATGAGCGTGCTGAGGTATCTTGAGCGCTGGTTACGCGCATCGACGAAAGGCAGATAATGAGTAAAAACTCTTTCAACGCAAAGAAGAATCTAGAAGTTGCGGGTAAGAGTTTCGAGATATTTGATATCTCGCAGATCGATGGTGCGGCCACCCTTCCATACAGCCTCAAGGTTTTGCTCGAGAATTTATTGCGTACTGAAGATGGTGCCAACATCACAGCCGAGCACATCAAATCTCTTGCGTCATGGGATCCAGCAGTTGAACCAGATACTGAAATTCAATTCACTCCAGCTCGAGTGATCATGCAGGATTTCACCGGTGTTCCATGTGTTGTCGATCTAGCCACAATGCGCGAAGCAATCGTTGATCTTGGGGGAGATCCATCAAAGGTAAATCCTCTTGCACCGGCCGAACTTGTAATCGACCATTCAGTTATCGCAGATAAGTTTGGAACCAAGGATTCTTTTGAGCAAAACACTGATATTGAATATGAGCGCAATCAAGAGCGTTACCGTTTCTTGCGTTGGGGCCAGACCGCCTTTGATGAGTTTAAAGTTGTTCCACCTGGAACAGGAATTGTTCACCAAGTAAATATTGAATACCTTGCACGCGTTGTTATGACCCGTACCGTTGAAGGAACCCTTCGCGCTTATCCAGACACCGTGGTTGGAACAGATTCACATACAACGATGGTCAACGGACTCGGAGTCCTTGGCTGGGGCGTCGGCGGAATCGAAGCCGAGGCGGCCTTGCTTGGGCAACCAGTTTCAATGTTGATTCCACGCGTAATCGGTTTCAAATTGACTGGGCAACTTCCGCTTGGAACAACTGCAACAGACATGGCTCTGACAATCACAGAGATTCTGCGCAAGGTCGGAGTAGTAGGTAAGTTTGTTGAATTCTTTGGAACAGGCGTGACCTCAGTTCCGATGGCGAACCGAACCACAATCGGAAACATGAGTCCTGAATACGGATCAACATGTGCAATTTTCCCAATCGATGAAGAAACACTTCGCTACCTGCGCCTAACTGGTCGAAGTGATGAACAAGTAGCTTTAGTTGAGAAGTATGCAAAGGCTCAGGGAATGTGGCATGACCCTTCAGTTGAACCACGTTTTTCTCAGGTAGTAGAACTTGATCTATCGACAGTTGTTCCATCGATTTCAGGTCCAAAGCGTCCACAAGATCGTATTTCCTTAAGTGATTCAAAAAATGCTTTTGAAAAAATTCTTCCTAGCTACCTAGGTGAAAAGACCAACAAAGGTGAAGTCACTGCGGGGGCAACTCGCGTCAAAAATGGCGATGTAGTTATCGCCTCGATCACTTCTTGTACAAATACTTCCAACCCTTCTGTAATGATCGGTGCTGCTTTGTTGGCAAAGAAGGCGGTAGAAAAAGGCCTTAAATCTAAGCCTTGGGTTAAAACAACTTTGGCACCAGGTTCAAAGGTTGTAACTGATTACTACGATCGTGCAGACCTTACTATGTATATGGAAGCGCTAGGTTTCAATCTTGTTGGCTATGGCTGCGTGACATGTATTGGTAACTCAGGTCCACTTCCAATCGAGATCAGCAAGGCTATTAATGACTCTGATTTAGCTGTAACAGCTGTTTTATCTGGAAATCGTAACTTTGAAGGTCGAATTAGCCCAGATGTAAAGATGAACTACCTAGCTTCTCCACCACTTGTCGTTGCCTACGCAATTGCGGGAACCATGGATCATGATTTCGAAAGTGATTCATTAGGTAAAGATTCAGCTGGAAATGATGTATTCCTCAAGGATATTTGGCCAACACCACAAGAAATTCAATCTGTAATTGATTCTTCGATTTCATCAGAGATGTTCACTAAGGATTACGCAACAGTGTTCGAGGGTGATCATCGCTGGAAGTCCCTTGCAACGCCTACCGGCAAGGTTTTTGAATGGGATGAAAAATCTACATATGTTCGCAAACCTCCTTACTTTGAAGGCATGCCGAAGAACCCAACACCAGTAACTGACATTTCTGGTGCACGAGTTCTCGCAGTTCTTGGTGATTCAGTAACAACTGACCACATTTCACCAGCTGGAAATATCAAGGCGGATTCACCTGCTGGCAAGTACTTAACTGAGCACGGAATCGAACGCACAGATTTCAATTCTTACGGCTCGCGCAGAGGTAATCACGAAGTAATGATTCGTGGAACATTTGCAAACATTCGTCTGAAGAACTTGCTGCTTGATGGAGTCGAAGGTGGATTTACTCGTAACTTCTTAGCTAACGGTGATCAGACAACAATTTACGAGGCATCAGTTGCATACCAAGCAGCTGGGATTCCACTAGTTATTTTGGCGGGAAAAGAGTACGGATCTGGATCTTCTCGTGACTGGGCAGCAAAGGGAACTGCATTGCTTGGTGTGCGTGCCGTGATTGCCGAAAGCTTTGAGCGTATTCACCGTTCCAATTTGATTGGAATGGGAGTCCTACCATTGCAGTTCAAGGATGGCGAAACTGCAGCAACTTTGGGATTAGATGGAACCGAAGTGTTTTCGATTTCTGGAATCACCGCTCTTAACGATGGAGGAGTTCCTAAGGAGCTAAAGGTAACTGCAGGGGACAAGAGCTTTACCGCAAAGGTTCGCATCGATACACCTGGCGAGGCTGACTACTACCGCCACGGTGGAATCATGCAATACGTCCTTCGTTCATTGTTGGTTGAGTAAATTCTTACTCTCTCACGATGAAAATTAATATTCAGTCGCCAGACCAACTTCGGGTAATGAGCCCTGAAGAATTAACGGCGCTGGCTGCTGATATTCGTGAATTCCTGATTGAGAAAGTTTCTCGCACAGGGGGACACCTTGGGCCAAATCTTGGTGTTGTGGAATTAACTATTGCCATTCACAGGGTTTTTCAATCTCCCCGAGACATAGTTCTCTTTGATACTGGACACCAGTCGTATGTTCACAAGATTCTTACTGGCCGAGCCGATCAATTTGATCTCTTGCGACAACGAGATGGAATCTCGGGTTACCCAAATCGACGTGAAAGTGATCATGATGTAATCGAAAATTCTCATGCATCAACAGCTTTATCGTGGGCTGACGGAGTCTCTCGTGGCTTTTCATTAACAGGCCAACCTGATCGTCATGTGGTGGCAGTTGTCGGAGATGGCGCTTTAACAGGTGGAATGTCCTGGGAAGCGCTCAATAATCTTTCGCCAGAGTCAGATAGAAACCTGGTCATCGTTGTAAACGATAATGAACGTTCTTATTCACCAACTATTGGCGGATTAGCTACTTACTTAACGACTTTACGTGCCAGCAAAGAGTATGAGCGCATTTTGAGCCGCGGCAAGCGAATGCTGCATAACACTCCAGTTGTTGGAAAGTATGTGTACGGAACCTTGCATGGAATTAAGAAAGGCATGAAAGACATGCTTGCGCCTCAGGGCATGTTTGAGGATCTTGGCTTTAAGTACCTAGGTCCGATTGATGGCCACGATATCGAGGCTATGGAAAAAACTTTACAGATGGCCAAGGAGTTTGGTTCGCCCGTCATTGTTCACGCGATTACTGAAAAGGGTCGAGGTTACAAACCGGCACTTGATGATGAGGCTGAAAAATTCCATGCTGTTGGAATCGTCGATCCCATAACTGGAAAGCCATTAAAGGCATCAGCTCCATCTTGGACCAATGTGTTTTCCGAAGAGATTACTCAAATCGGTCGAGAAAATACTAAAGTTGTAGCAATCACTGCAGCGATGTTGGGACCAACCGGATTAGATAAGTTCGCGCAGAATTTTCCTGACAGAACTATTGATGTTGGAATTGCAGAACAACATGCGGTAACAAGTGCGGCAGGTCTTGCCTACGCTGGCGTTCATCCTGTCATTGCGATTTATTCGACTTTCCTAAATCGCGCTTTTGACCAATTGTTATTAGATGTTGCTTTACATAATGCGGGAGTTACCTTTGTTTTAGACCGTGCTGGAATCACTGGCGATGACGGCCCGTCTCACCACGGAATCTGGGATTTGGCTCTCACCGGAATAGTTCCTCATATGCATGTTGGTGCACCACGTGATGGAGCACGTTTAAAGGAGTTGTTACGTCAGTGCATTGCTATTGATAACGCTCCATCCATGATTCGTTTCCCCAAGGGTGCAATCCCTGCAGATATTCCTGCGCTGGAAAGAGTTTCTGGGATAGATGTTTTGCATCGCGGAGATACCAATCAAGTTCTTGTGATCAGCATCGGATCTATGGCTTCAATGGCGCTAGAGGTTGCACAACTGGCCCACAAAGAATCAATCGATGTAACGGTGATAGATCCATTGTGGGTTAAACCAATTTCTTCCCATGTAACTGCGCTATGCGCCAAATACTCAACTGTTGTCGTAATGGAGGATGGGATTAAGCATGCAGGAATCGCCAGCACGATTTCTGAAGCTCTACGAGAAGCTGGAAGTTCATGCTCCGTGCATTCAATTGGCGTGCCGCTGGAATTCATTGAGCATTCAAAGCGCAATGAAATTTTGGAGGACCTAGAAATCACCCCTGCTGCAATTGTGCGGCAGATTGCAGGGTGGATTTCCTAGATTTACGGAAGGGAAGCAACGCCCTTTTCATGGAAACGCTTGCCTGTCACAGATTCGCTAATACCTTCACGATCCAAGTACGGCAAAATTCCACCCAGGTGCATTGGCCATCCAGCTCCCATCAACATGCAGAGATCAATTTCTGCAGGAGTTGTAACAACGCCCTCATCTAGCATCATGCGCGCTTCTTCAGCTAACGCCTTTAGCGCTCGTGAGCGAACCTGTTCAGCGGTCGATGGGGTAGTTCCCTTTTCAATCAATGCAAGAGCTGTTGGGTTTGCACTTACTTCGCCATTTTCACCCTTGATGTAGAAATTACGAACTCCGTCTTTCACCATGCGTTGCATTGTTGGCGAAATTCGGTAGCGAGGACCGAGATTGTTATGCAAAGTTTCAGATACATGCAAAGCAACACCAGGTCCAACTAAATCTAGTAATTGGAAGGGAGACATTGGGAAACCAATCTCCATCATTGCAGCATCTGCAACTTCAGGTGATGTTCCTTCATCGACTGCATCGGTTACTTCACCCATGAAACGAGTCAGTAGTCGGTTCACAACAAATCCCGGAGCATCCTTACAAATGATCATGGTCTTCTTGAGCTCTTTACCGACTGCAATTGCGGTCGCGGTTGTAGCGTCATCAGTTGTTGATGTACGAGCAACTTCAAGTAATGGCATCACTGCTACAGGATTAAAGAAGTGGAAACCAACTACACGTTCTGGGTTCTTTAGACCTTCAGTCATACGCTCAACCGATAGCGAGGATGTATTTGTCGCAAGTACGCACTCGGGAGAGACAATGCCTTCCAATTTCTTAAACAACTCTTGCTTAAGGGAAAGCTCTTCAAAAATTGCTTCAATAATGAAGTCACAGCCGGCAAATACTGATTGGTCGGCAGAGCCTGAAACCAGCGAAGCTAAGCGACCAGCTGATTCTGGGCTCATGCGCTTCTTTTCAACTAACTTAGCGAGCTCATTTTTTACCCAAGCCACACCCTTGTCGGCGCGCTCTTGATCGATGTCTGTCATTACGACAGGACACTTAAGGTTTCGCACCAAAAGCAAAGCCAACTGTGATGCCATTAAACCTGCGCCAACAACACCAACTTTAGTTACCTTGCGAGCAAGGGCTGGCTTTGGGGCACCTTCAACCTTTTTGCGCTTCTTTTGGATCAAATTAAATGCATACAAAGAGGAACGAAGTGGGTCAGACATAGTTAAATCAGCAAGAACTTGATCTTCAGCATCAAAACCTTCACCCAATGTGTTGTTCTTTGCCGCAGCGATCAATTCAAGCGCCTTCATTGGAGATGCGATTGTTGCTCCGCCGTATTTCTTAAGAGCTGCCGCCTTGCCAGTTGCCAGTGCGGTTTCCCATGCTGGATCGTTGCTGTAATCGGCACGTTCGATCTTTGTTGTTCCATTAAGGATTCCAACTGCAAAACCGATAGAGCGCTCAATGAAATCTGCTGGCTCAAATACTGAATCAACCACTCCGAGCTTGAGCGCATCCTTAGCTTTCATCATCGTGTTGTTGTTCAGTGCATTAAGCATGATGACTTGGACGGCGCGCTCTGGACCAATCAACTTAGGCAAAATTGTTGCTCCGCCCCAACCTGGAACAAGTCCAAGGAAGACTTCTGGCAAAGCGGTAAAGGCTGTAGATGCCAAGGTGCGGTAGTGGCAATGTAGACCGACTTCTAGACCTCCGCCAAGTGCTAAACCATTGATAAAGGCAAAGGTAGGAATCTTCGACTCACCAAGGCGACGGAAAACATCATGTCCTAACTTTCCAATTGCAAGTGATTGGCTTCGATCATTTAAGAATGAAAGCGCAGAAAGATCTGCACCCGCAGCAAAAATAAAGGGTTTACCAGTGATTGCAATAGCTGCAGGGTTGCGCCCGATCGCATCGGTGATTGCTGCGTCAAGTGCCATGACCGATTGCGCGCCAAAGGTATTTGGTCGATTGTGATCAAGACCGTTATCAAGGGTAATCAAGGCCATGACACCCTTGCCGCCAAAGGCTGATAGGTCAACTTCTCGGACTAATGCATTGGTAACAACCTCTTCAGGTGCTCCAGCTGGAAGAGTGATATCTGCGCTCATAATTACTTAGCTCCCTTGAAGTTAGGGTTTTCCCAGATAACGGTTCCACCCATGCCTAGACCGATACACATTGTTGTAATTCCATAACGAACTTCAGGTTGCGATTCAAAGGTGCGTGCAAGATTGAGCATTAAGCGCACACCTGATGATGCGAGTGGATGACCAACGGCAATCGCGCCGCCGTAAGGATTTACTCGAGGATCATCATCTGCAATTCCAAAGTGATCTAAGAAAGCAATTACCTGTACCGCAAATGCCTCATTGACTTCAAAAGCTCCAATATCTTCGATCTTTAGGCCGGCTTGCTTTAACGCCTTGATGGTTGAAGGGACAGGTCCGTAACCCATGATCTCTGGTTCCACACCGGCAAATGCATAGGTAACCATCTTTGCTTTAATGCTTAAACCAAGTTCAAGCGCCTTCTCTTCACTAGCAAGAATGGCAGCGGTTGCTCCATCATTGAGCCCGGAAGAATTTCCTGGAGTCACACGACCTGCAGGACGGAAAGGTGTCTTCAATCCTGCAAGACCCTCCATCGTTGTTTGAGGACGAGGCGCTTCATCAACAGTTGCAACTGTCCAACCAAGTTCTGCACTACGAGCTGCGGTTGGAATTAAATCGCGTTGAATTTTTCCATCGGCATACGCCTGTGCAGTTTTTACTTGTGAGTTCATGGCATAACGATCTGCGCGTTCCTTAGTTAATTGTGGAAAGCGATCATGCAAACGTTCTGCGGTTGCACCCATGGCAAGTGCATCTTGTTCAACAATGCGTTCAGCAAGGTAGCGAGGATTTGGATCCATACCTTCACCCATTGGGTGGTTACCCATGTGCTCTACACCGCCAGCAATCGCAATTTCATTGGTGCCCATTGCAATAGCGCCAGCAATTGTTGTCACCGCTGTCAGCGCACCCGCACACCAACGGTCAACTGAATATCCTGGAACTGTGTTGGGTAAGCCTGATAACAACGCCGCACTTCGCCCGATGTTCATTCCTTGATCACCAGTTTGGGTAGCTGCAGCAATAGCAACATCTTCAATCGATGCTGGATCAATTTTTGGATTGCGCTCTAGTAAACCGCGGATAGCGCGGACTAGAAGATCATCGGCTCGCGTACCGGCATACATGCCGCCGGCTTTTCCAAATGGTGTACGGACGGCATCAACGAGGACAACAGTGCGGGTCATGGTGCTTCCTTTTCTCGGTGTACTAGCTATGCGCCATATGTTACTCGTCAGTATAGGTTTGTGACAGTACCTGGTTACGCCTCTTCCGTCACCGGTTCAGCAACTTCGACAGGGATAGGTTCGCGCTCAAGCAAGGCTGCTGCCAAAGCAGGGGCCACCAAGTCGATTTGCCACTGTCTGGCACCTAATTCAGATAAAGCGCTTTCAACCTGCGAAACTGACAAAGTTGATGTTGCACCGACCGGTGGCTTCCAGCAAACCCGACGAACATGTTCAGGGGTAATCAAGTTTTCTACCGGCATCTGATTTTCCTGAGCAATGATTTCGATTGCAGCTCGTGCATGAGACAAAGGAGCAAATTTTTCTGGGAACTTGTCACGCCACAATTTAATCGGAGGCAAAGTATCTGTATTGGTTCGCATTGTTGGCCATTGATCCTCAGGTAACGCTACCGCGCTGGCAATCGAATCTAGCCATAGTTGAAGATTTTCCAACCAGCGTGCGCGAAGACCTAGAGGTCGCAAACATTTTTCAAACTCTTTTTTTGTAGTTGGCATCGCGATTGCCAGTTCAACAATTGCCGAGTCGTTGAGTAATTTGCCTGCCGCAATGTCCTGCTGTGATGCGATTTCATCTCGAGCTATCCACAGAGATTTAATCACTGCCAGCTGATCACGTCTTTTTATCTTGTGCATCCCAGAAGTTCTGCGCCATGGATCAACTCGAGGTGGCGCTGGTGGAGCGTTTAGAATCGATGCAAATTCTTCGAGCGCCCATGGCAACTTTTTTGCATCCTCTAATACTTTGTACATGTGATTACGCAGCTCCACAAGAAGTTCAACATCTAGGGCCGCATATGTCAGCCAATCTTTTGGTAAAGGTCTAGCGGACCAATCCGCTGCGCTGTGTTCCTTAGCTAACAAAACACCCATGAGTGATTCAAGCAATGGACCTAGACCAACTCGCGGCAAACCAGCGATTCTGCCTGCTAATTCAGTGTCAAAAAGCTTCACGGGATTTATCCCCAGTTCACGCAAGCACGGTAGATCTTGTGTACTTGCGTGCAGAATTACCTCATCGGTATTGAGAAGATCGTTGAGCTCGGAAAAAAGTTGGTGGCCAGGGCCAAATGGGATGGGATCTATTAAATGCAATCCACCATTAATTCTTTTTATCTGTATCAAATATGCCCGTGCGCTATACCTAAAGCCCGACGCCCGTTCTGCATCGATAGCAAACGGACCCGAACCTTGAGCTAATTGATCAAGTGCAGTTTTAAAGGCTTGCTCAGTCTCAATGATTTCGGGAGTACCTGCACTTGGCTGCAAGAGTGGAATAGCAACAATCTCTTCACTCATAACTAGCGCCTGCGTGATGAGGAAATTGCTGAAACTCCTTCAGGTACCGGAGCTAAGCCAGCAACTTCGGAGATTAAATTGCACCAACTGACGATGTGGTTGATGATCTCCTTTGGATCACCAACAATTGGAGTCCACGATGCGCGAATTTCAATTTCAGTTTCATTGGTGCGCGGAGACAACTTTCCAAAGGAGGCGCTACTGACGCGGGTGACAGTTCCGCTAGGCGAGTTAAAAGCGCAATCATTTGATTCAAGGGATTCTAGAAACCAACTCCAGCCGACCTCTGGCAAAAGCGGATCCTCTTGCATGACTGAATCAACATCGGCGCTAACAAAC
This sequence comes from Candidatus Planktophila sp., assembly GCA_044375255.1. GTDB lineage: Bacteria > Actinomycetota > Actinomycetes > Nanopelagicales > Nanopelagicaceae > Planktophila. The sequence goes on along the minus strand of JBILNA010000001.1, from coordinate 12,895 downwards.
GTTACACACCTAAACTCGCCATCCCATGTCGCTTGCCCACCTGGCTCATGCAGCAAAACAAAGCGACCATTTGCGATTTCATCCTCTTGATCTCCGAGAAGTCCATTTGAGACATCAACAGAAAATGCGAAGGAAAAAGTTGCTAACTTTTGGGGGGCAGGAACTTCAGTCAGACTTAATTCAGCTCTTGGGGTTACGGTGCGAAGATGATCAATTAAACGTTCAAAACCATTCGCATCCACTATCTAAGGATAAAGATGTTACAGCCTGAATCTTGGGAGGCAGGGCGGTAGCCTTGGCCATATGGCATCACTCTTAGCACTTCTTTCAAGTGCACTGTGGGGATCAGCGGACTTTTTCGCAGGTCGCCTAAGTAAGAAACACCACCCATTTGCAGTATTGGGTTTTTCCCAGGTGATTGGTCTAGCAGTTGGGTTATTGATAGTTCTTGTTTCTGGAGACTTATATGGACGAGCAACTGGATTGGATGGATATCTTCTATCAGGTGCTCTGGCAGGTTTATTCGGTTACATCGGTTTAGCCTGTTTATACGAGGGCCTATCAACGGGACGCATGGGAGTTGTTGCACCGATTAGTTCAATGAGTGCAGTAATTCCATTGGTCTATGCAATTGTGACCGGCGACAAACTTTCAATTTTCGCATCATTAGGAATTGTCATCGCATTGGTCGGTGTCTTTTGTGCATCTGGGCCAGAACTTTCAAATGGTCTACCAATCAAACCATTACTTTTGGCACTGGGTGCTGCAGCAGGATTTGGAATGTCGCTCACCTTTATGTCTATTGGTTCTCAGGAAAGCGCTTTACTGACAATGGTGTCGATGCGTGGCGCCACATTTTTTGTAACTATTTCACTTGCGCTGAAATTTAGAACGACGGGTAAGTTTCAAAAGAAAGATCTTCCAATTCTGATCTTCATCGGAGCGGCAGATTTTCTTGCCAATCTTCTGCTTGGTGTAGCAACTACGAAGGGACTTGTTTCTGTTGCGATGGTTTTTGGATCCCTCTATCCAATTGCGACCGCTCTTTTAGCTTTCAAATTCTTAAACGAGAGATTGCATAAAGTTCAATACGTTGGAATCGCTCTGGCGGTTACTGGTGTTTCCTTGATCTCAGCCTTCTAATTGCGAGCTGAATAAAAAGTAGTTCCTGCCTCTTCGCGTTTATCCACCTGCGAGAAATTAGCAAGCAGCTTCTTGATATCTATGATGTGTTCGCCGCCTGTCGCAGGAGTCACGCTGAGTTCGAGCTGGTCAATCTTTTTATGTTCAAGCAATTCATTGATCATCGAAACTCCACCTTCGATCAAGATCTTTTCGCCAAAGAGAGCGCGAGCTTTTTCAATTGCCATAACCGGCGAACAATTCCAAAATAGAGCCAAGTGATTTCCTTGGACTGGATTGACGAGTGACCTAGAGATAACCACAAGGGGAACAGGAGTACGGTTATAAGGTTCATGCCGGGCCGTGTTTCCTCCGACGATGATCACATCCACTTCGCGCCGCCGTTGTAGAAAGAGCTTTCGATCCTCAGGAGAACTAATCCCGGCAGATCTGCTTTCTTTGGAGGTAGAGCCATCGCTGCCGACTACTAAAGTTGCAACAACGCTCACATCTCCAAGTATTACTTACCTACCGTAATTCTTGTCAGTGGCTCTCGGTACCTTTGGTGCATGATCATTGATTGTTCAACCTGCACCATGGCCGCAATCGCATGCAATACATGTGTGGTTTCTTTCTTCCTGGATAACACCTCACAGATCAGTGATGAGACTGTGGGTGCCCTGACCGTGCTTGCTGAGAGTGGCCTGACACCGCCACTGCAATTTAACGCTCGCACCGCCTGAGCCAGAGATAAATTCACAGCCGAATCAGCCTTGTTCAGGTTGAGAGGTGGGTCTTGGCGCGGTTAGCCTTGTCCCTATGTCTTTCTGGCTGCGCATTGTGACCGCCTTAGCGGTGATGGCTGGCGTTTTAGCGCCCGTTAGCGCATCTGGCGCGCAGACACTGGCGCAGGTTCAGGCCAAGATTCGCCAACTAGAAGAAGATGCAACCGCAGCTGCAGAAGGTGCCCAAGAGGCCAAGGTGAAGTTAGCCTCCTTAACAAAGACCCTTAACGGAATCAAAGCGAAAGCGGAGATCCAAGGGCAAACAGTTTCTGCCCTCCAAAAATCTTTAGGAGCGATTGCAGTCGAGCAGTACAAGTCAGGTGGCTTTGGCCAGAGTTTTGAACTCCTTTTTTCATCTGACCCGTCCTTATACCTTTCATCAGCAGGGGCACTAGATGCCATTACGCGAAGCAAATCTGCTCAGCTCCGTAAGTTCGAAACGGCGCAGCAAAGATTAAATGCAACGACCTTAACGGTCAATGACAAGTTAGCCCTTGTGGCTGCGGCGCAAAAGAAGTTAACCGCTCAATCTGCTTTAGCCCAAAAGAAGTTAGCTGAGGCGGAAAAGCTTTTGTCTAAGTTAACTAAAGCAGAACGTGAACGTTTAGCACGGTTGGCAGAGGATGAGGAAAATGCGGATCAGGCCTCGTCTCTCAAGGCCGCACAGAGTGCAAGTGGGATTTCGGGAAGAGCTGGTATCGCAATTAAATACGCGCTCGCACAAATTGGCGACCGATATGTTTTCGGCGCAGCTGGAATGACGACTTGGGATTGTTCGGGATTAACAATGCGCGCCTATAAGGCGGCGGGAGTTTCACTTCCGCATTCATCCGCCGCTCAATCTCGACTTGGTAAAAAGGTTTCGCTCAACGCCCTGAAGCCAGGAGATCTTTTGTTTTATGGTCGCCCAATTTCACATGTTTCAATTTATTTGGGTGGCGGAAAGATGGTGCACGCTCCGCGTTCTGGTTCACGTGTAAAGGTCGCACCTAGCGGATCGCTCGGAAGAAAACCTTTGGTTGGAGCGCGTCGTTTCTAGTCCAGTTCTGTTCGTAACTAATGACTTTGGCCCACGCGCAGGTGGAATTGAAACCTTTGTAATTGGCTTGATCGAACGAAGACCTTTTGGACAGACAATTGTCTATACCTCGGCGCAAACTGGTTCTGAAGAATATGACAGAGTATGGAAATCCGATTTTGGAGTCACTGTTATTCGAGATCGGGCCAAAATATTGTTGCCAACTCCTCGTGTTGCGCGAAATCTGGCACGGATAATCAAAGAATCCAATATCCAAATAGCTGCCTTTGGGGCTGCTGCACCTTTGGGATTGCTATCTACATCTATGAAGAAAGCAGGGGTTAGAAAAACTGTTGCACTGACTCATGGACATGAAGTCTGGTGGGCCAAGGTTTTTCCTTTCAATTGTGCACTGCGAAAAATTGGAACAAGTGTAGATTCACTCACTTACTTAGGAGAATTTACCAAGCTAGCTATTTCGCAATCCCTAACGAAAGCATCTGCCCAAAAAATGGTAAAGATTGCACCCGGAATCGATGTTGAGCATTTCAGCCCGCAAGATTCATCCCAATTGCGCAGAGAACTTAAGTTAGAAGAAAAGAGAGTCATTGTTTCTGTCGGGCGCCTCGTGCACCGAAAAGGTCAGGATCACTTGATTCAAGCAATGCCAGAAATTCTTAAAAGCGTCCCTAGCGCACATATTTTGATGGTGGGCCAAGGTCCTTACCTTTCGCACCTTAAGAAGTTAGTTCAAGAGCTTAACCTTCTCGATCATGTCAGCTTTATCGGAAGAATTCAGTATGCCCAGTTGCCTCAATACATTTGCGCTGGAGATATCTTCGCTATGCCATCTCGTTCTAGATTCTTTGGATTAGAAGTTGAAGGCCTGGGAATTGTGTACCTAGAGGCAAGCGCCTGCGGATTGCCAGTCATTGCTGGATCTTCTGGGGGAGCACCGGATGCGGTTCTAGAAGGCGTAACCGGAGTTGTTGTCGACGGAGAAGATAACCAAGATATTGCGGCAGCAGCAATCAAAATGCTTAACGATCTAGACGGGTCCAAGGCTATGGGATTAGCGGGACGAGAATGGATTATTAAAAATTGGGGCTGGGAAATTTGGTCAGAGCGATTTAATAAACTTCTACAGTAAGAATCCATTGTCGCGACCAATTTTTGCCGCAGCGGTTCGGTTAGTGCACTGAAGTTTTCTCATAATCGCCGAAATATGTGTTTTAACCGTAGAGATACTTATGAATAGTTTGAGCGAAATCTCCAAGTTGCTGGTTCCTTCTGCCAACAAATAAAGAACTTCGATTTCCCGTGGAGTTAAGTCAAAATCAAATGGCTGATCTGCCGTTAAGGTACTTGCAAATGAGCCAGGATTTGAAAGTGCAAAGGTGACCGATGAAATGATTTCCGGCATCGTTTGGCTCTTTGATAGATAGGCGTTTGCACCTGAACTTCGCGCAATCTTTACAAACTGGGCTGGGTCATTCATCGAAAGAATAATGATTGCCACATCGGCTGAGAATTTACGAGCCCATTGAACAATTTCTAGTCCGGAACCATCTGGAAGATTGAGATCGACAATTATGGCTTCGGGATTAAAGGCGGCAATCTTGGCGCGAGCTTGCTTCAAGGTTCCGGCGGTTTCAATCGATGCGAACCCTCTGTCATTGAAAGCTTGAATAAGGCCCTGACGAACTACCGCATGGTCATCAATGATTAGTAGTCGCGTCATTACCTATCCAATGGGATTCTTACTCCAATTCTTGTCCCTTGTTGATTTGAGGCAATAGTGATTTCCCCATTGAGTTTGTTGACCCGCTCTTGTATGCCAGCTAGACCGAATGATCCCATTTTCGGGGAAGCTCCACCAACGCCATTATCAGCGATTTGAATTTCAAAAGATGTGGCATCTGAGTGCTTTTCAATGTTTCGTAAGACTTCTTGGACAATCCTTACCGTCTCAAACATTGTGTCGACCTGGCTATTGGGCAGCGGGAGAGGTTCTGAAGAACGCAGCTCGTGCATCTGGCTTCGTACTTTTTCTATTAGCTCAGTCGTTGTAAATCTGATCTGTCGTAGCGAATCTTTCAACTCCGCATCCTGACATTTAGAAATAGCTTGATCAATAGAAAAGCCCAGGACAACTAAGTCCTGGGCGATTCCATCGTGAAGTTCCTGTGCGAGGGTTACCCGCTCATTGTTCACTTTGCGAACAATGCGTCAATTTCTTTCGCAAACTCCTTTGCAACTACATGTCGCTTAACTGAAAGCTTTGCGGTTAAGTGTCCACCGGCAATTGTGAAGTCAGTTGAAAGCAGAGTGAACTTACGAATCGACTCAGCCTTACTGACAGCCTTATTGGCTTCATCAACTGCGGTTTGAACCACGGCAATCAGATCTGGATCATTGACCAAGTCACCGATCGCTGCGCCATCCTTCTTGTTGTTTGCAACCCATGCCTTGAGTGCATCTGGGTCAAGAGTTACTAGGGCTGCAATAAATGGTTGGTTGTCTCCAACTACCATGCACTGACTTACCAATGGGTGTGCGCGAAGTCGATCTTCAAGTACTGCCGGTGCAACATTTTTTCCACCTGCTGTAACGATCAATTCCTTCTTGCGGCCAACGATGTAAAGGAAGCCATCCTCATCAAGCTTTCCTAGATCGCCAGATTTAAACCAACGCTCTGAATCAAAAACTTCATCATTTGCAGCTTGGTTCTGCCAGTAACCTTCCATGACGATTGGGCCACGAAGCAATACTTCGCCATCTTCTGCAATCTTTACCGAAGTACCCGGAATTGGTCGTCCAACAGAACCGACACGTTGGGCTCCGACTAGATTCAGAGTTGCTCCTGCTGTTGTCTCAGTCAATCCGTATCCTTCAAGAACGGTGACTCCAGCACCACGGTAGAAGTGACCAAGACGGGAACCAAGAGGTGCGCCGCCTGAGATCGCAGCTTCTACGCGCCCACCCATTCCGGCACGAATCTTGCTGTAGACCAACTTGTCGAACAGGCCATGCTTGAGTTTAAGAATTGGCGATACTTTCTTTTTGTCAAGTGCTTCAGAGTATGCAATTGCAACTGCCGCGGCTTTACGGAAGATATCTCCCTTTCCTGCAGCTTCTGCCTTTGCTTCTGCGCCGTTGTAAATTTTTTCAAAGATGCGTGGAACTGCCAACACAAATGTTGGCTTGAATGAAGCAAGATCCATCGGCAAACGACCAACTGGATCGCTGCAATGTGCCATATGTAGCCCGGATGAAATCGCACCAATTTGAACCATGCGACCAAACACATGCGCAACTGGAAGGAACAACAAAGTTGACCCTCCAGGTTTCAAGAACAGTTCACTTGCACCCTGAACAACGTTGCCACACTCTGAAAGGAAGTTGCTATGTGTGAGCTGCACACCCTTTGGCTTACCAGTAGTTCCAGATGTGTAGATAAGGGTTGCAAGAGATGCTGGAGTAACTGCGTTGCGTCGACGATCAATTTCATCATCTCCGATGTGCTTTCCAGCTTCACGCAAAACAGTGAGAACATCTTCTGTCATTGTCCACATATGTCGTGTATGAGATGGCTGCACTGTCTTTACAAGTTCAGCAAGTGCTGGAGTTTCAACAATGATTGCAACGGAATGTGAATCGTTGAGGATCCAATCAATTTGTTCTGCAGAAGATGTGTCATAAATTGGAACTACGACAGCTCCAGCAAACCAGGTAGCAAAATCAAGAATGGTCCACTCGTAACGCGTACGAGCCATGATCGCTACGCGATCACCGATCTGTACACCGGACGCGATCAAGCCTTTCGCTGTTGCGCGAACCTCTTCTTCAACTTCGCGAGCCGTTACAGGTTGCCATCCCTCGCCCAGTGGGCGAGACATGATGATGCGCTCTGGTTCGAACCAGGCACGTTCAGCGATCAGATTTGTGAGGTTTCCGGCAGTAGCTGCGGGAACTAATGGAGGGATTGAGATTTCATTCATGGGGCGAACGCTAGCGCGGAGGCGGACAAAAGCGGAAGGGGGTAGCCTTGCGCCATGACAGATCTCAGCAAATCGTTAGTATCCATCGACGCCCCAATTGAAGCGGTTCAAAAGGCGCTCTTCGAATTAGACAAGTATCCAGAGTGGTCTTCTCAGATCAAGAGCGCAGAAGCCCTGGCTCACGATGATCAGGGGCGTATTACAAAGGTAAAGATGAGCATTGATGCGGGAATGATGAAGGATCGTCCCGTTCTTGATTACGACTGGAGCCAAGCTCCCGGCAAGCTGTCTTTCTCCCTTGATGAAGCTGACCTACTGACCAGTATGGATGGGGTGTACACAATTTCAGCAATTGATGAGGACACCACCGAGGTGACGTACGAACTCGAAGTTTCTTTGTCGATGCCTGTACCAGCGATGATGCGTCAAAAAGCAGAGAAGGCAACAATCGATGCCGCACTTGCTCAACTGAAGTCACATCTCGAAGCCTAAAAATCCGATGGGTAACACGATCGGGATTGATGTCGGAGGCACCAAGGTTCTTGGTGGCGTGGTTGATGAGAATGGAAAAGTTCTTGCAACTGCGCGCAAAGAAACTCCGCGACAAGGCGGCGTAGAACTTACGCGCACTATCGCCGATACAGCTAAAGAGTTAATGGGAAAATTTGACGTAACTTCTGTTGGTGTTTCTGCTGCTGGATTTGTTTCATCGGATCGAAAGACCATGCTTGCAACTCCAAATATTGCCGACTGGAACGGTGTTGATTTAGATGCCGAATTAACAGCTCAAATTGGTCTACCAGTTGTCATTGAGAACGATGCGAACGCTGCAGCATGGGGTGAAGCAAAGTTTGGCGCTGGTCGAAATCAAAACCACATGATGATGCTTACCGTTGGCACTGGAATCGGTGGCGGAATCGTTATCAATGGTTCGTTGTACCGTGGAGCTTTTGGAATTGCTGCAGAGTTTGGACATCTTCGAGTTGTTCCTGATGGACATTTGTGCGGATGTGGCGCTAGAGGTTGTTTTGAACAGTACGCATCAGGAAATGCTTTGCTGCGCCACGCCCGTGAAGCAATTAATGCGAGCCCAGAAATTGCACGAAATCTTTTGTCACGTGGTGATGGAACGGTTGCGGGCCTCACTGGGCAAGCAATAACTGACGCTGCACGTGATGGTGACCCGGTCGCACTTGCTGCCTTTAATACAACAGGACAGTGGCTTGGCGCAGGCATTGCATCATTATCTGCTTTATTAGATCCAGCATGCGTAGTTATTGGCGGTGGAGTTATTGATGCAGGGGAAATTTTGTTAAAGCCAACTCGTGAAGCGTTAGAGCGCACTATGCCATTTGCAGGAAAGCACCCTTACCCTGAACTTATTGCCGCACAATTAGGTAATGAAGCAGGTTTAGTTGGTGTTGCAGATTTAGCTCGCGCCTAGTTTTCGAAAGGGTATTTCAACCCAATCTGCGCACGCACCAAATCTAAACTTTTCATAATGTCTACGGTGTCCGCCCAGGTAAGAATTTCAGACTCAAACTTTCCAGATCTGACTAATTGTTTAAAGGTTTCAGCTTGTTCACGTAATCCATGGCCGTTATAGGTGTTGGGATATTCAGTAACTTTTCCATCATTGAGCGCAACTCGCATTGCTGCAGGATTATAGAAAGTACGATCAATTTCGAGCCAACCATCTAAACCTGCAACTACGGCTCGACATGGAGTTTGTTCGATCATTGTTGTTGTTAGAACCGCTTGTGCTCCACTTTCATATGTGAAGATCATTGATGTTTGCGCATCAACGCCTTTGTCTGTCATTACCGCCTTTGAGGTTATATGTGAAGGATTACCTAAGATCATGTGCGCAAAAGAAACGGGATAGATTCCTAGATCAAGTAATGCACCGCCTGCCAAATGAGGGTCAATTAATCTGGCAATCTCTTGATCAGCAAGGCGTTGCCCGTGATCTGCATGAATCGAAAGTATTGGCCCCAAAACTCCCGATTCAACTATCTCTCGTACCTTTGCATAATGTGGCAAGAACCGCGCCCACATTGCCTCCATCAGTGCAACTGAGTTACGAGATGCGGCATCAACCATTGCTTGCGCCTCCTTTGCATTTACTGCAAAAGGTTTTTCGCACAACACCGGCTTACCAGCATTTAGCGCCAGAACTACATTGTCATGATGGGCAGAGTGAGGCGTCGCAACATAAATCGCATCAATCGAAGGATCTGCAACGAGTTCTTCGTAACTTCCGTAAGCAGTGCCACCAAAGTTTGCTGAAAATTTTTCAGCATTAGCAAGTGAACGCGATCCAACTGCTGCGATCGTGTGGCCTGAAAGTAAGGTGAGATCTTGTGCAAAAGCTCGAGCTATTCCACCAGGTCCTAATATTCCCCAGTTAAATTTTTCGGTGGCAAAATCCATCACAATGCAGCCCCATCGTCATCTCGATGATTTCGGTGAAACCAACTCTTTATTGCATTGCGTGCCGAATCAATAAATCCACGAGGTGTTTGCCGAGCAGGATTGGGTGGTTCAAAGCCTCCTTGATCGATTCGATCCAATTCATCAAGATATGTTGAAGGCGTTGATTGATCGAGATTGAGCCCGGAAACGATTGATTCGAATTCTGAGCGGATTAATTCCTCTTCATCAAAGCCTTCAGGCTCTTTTTTCTCATTACTCACCCTCAGATAGTGTCATAGTCGTCAATAGCCACTAAATTAGAGCCGTGCTCAACAACCTGCCCTACGGAACCTTGCGGGCATTTTTGACCCCAATTTTAATGTTGGTTTTTCGTCCCAAAGTTCGCGGTTTGCGACATGTTCCATCCAAGGGGCCAGTGATCATCGCTTCTAATCATCTTTCCTTTAGCGATTCGATTTTTATGCCCTTAGTTGTACCTCGCAAAGTTACTTTTCTTGCCAAGAGCGAGTACTTCACTTCACCAGGTCCTAAAGGGTTATTAAAAAAGCTGACCTTTATTGCTCTAGGCCAGGTTCCTGTTGATCGCTCTGGTGGTCGACGAAGCGAAGCGGCATTGATCACAGGTTTGAAAGTTTTAGCTGATGGTAATTGCATCGGAATTTATCCTGAAGGGACGAGATCTCCTGATGGCAGGTTATACAAAGGTCGGACAGGTATTGCTCGTTTAGCAATTGAATCAGGTGCACCAGTTGTGCCTGTTGCCATGTCAAACACCGACAAGATTCAACCAACTGGCAAGGTCATTCCTAATGTAAAGCGGGTAGGGATGCACTTTGGAGAACCCATGTATTTTGATGGTGATTCAACCGACCTGCAGCACCTTCGTGATGTCACCGATCAAATCATGAATGCGATTCATGCGATGTCAGGCCAGGAGTACATTGATATTTATGCACCGAAGAAAGCCAAGTTAGGCGAGATTACTGAAGAGGGTTAATCCAAAGCATTTCGGGCTACAAGATATGTACAGGTTAGGCATTCACTCCCGGCTTCAGGTAACTCACCCTCAAGAACTTCAATGAATTCTCCAATGACCCGTAAGAAGTTCGCTTGATCCCGATCAACGGGGACATACTTTTGCATAACTCCAAAACCGTATTCATCGGCATTGTTGCCAACAGCTGTGGTTGGTCTCCAGACAAGTAATCCCATGGATGCAACAGACTGGGTCTTTCCGGCTGCGGGATTTTCTAAAGCATATGCATACGCCTCAAGCTGAGGGGAGTAGAACTGCCCGCTATCGCGAGGGCTATCTGAAACTTTGCAATCGATTAAACCGATTGTGCCATCATCATTTGTTGACACTAGATCGTATTTTCCAAGAATCCTCCAACGACTTTCTGCGCCATTTACAACTAACGGTTTGCTCTTAACCCACTCGCCCCACTTGGTAACTTTTCCTGGGCGTAGTGAAGGATCAATCGTTGGCATATCGGCGCCCTGGAAATGTTCTTCTTGCAACTCAGCCATTGTTCCCACTAGCGGAAAAGCTCCAGGCATTGTGACTTTGTACCAGTACTTAATCCACAAACATCTTTTGCAGGTGGACAGACCAAAAGTTAGATCAGAGGGTGAGATGTTTTCTCGGGCGGGCTTGGCAGGTTTAATCATGTGCTTATTGTGTACTTAGGCGCTGACAATTGCTGAATACAAAACTCCAAGCCCCCAAAACGATCAATTGAAAGCCATCATTTTTCGACTCAACGCGATGGCCCGAGCGCTTAAGAGTAAAACGCTCGGGCCAGGCGCTGAAATGATCAATCAGGGTTGTTACTTATTACCTCGTGCATCTGCAATTGAATGCAGGATTCGGTATCCAAGAATCGCAACCAAAGTAGCGTTGATGATTCCGTTGAATGTGTAATCTCCACGAGTCCATGACATATCTGCAATACCGATAATCAGTGCAGATCCTGCGATCAAGAGGTTAGTTGAATTTGCAAAGTCAACCTTTCCTTCGATCCAGATACGCGCACCAACAACACCGATCATTCCAAACAAGGCAACGCCAACTCCGCCGAGTGCTCCAACAGGAGTCGCGCTCAGAACTGCGCCGAACTTAGGTGACAATGAAAGTCCGATAGCACCAACGCCTGCAATCCAATATGCAGCAGTTGAGTACACCTTGGTTGCAGCCATTACGCCAATGTTTTCTGCATATGTTGTAGTACCTGAACCGCCACCAAAGCCAGCAAGTGTTGTAGCAACGCCATCTGCCATCAGCGCATTTCCCATTTGATCATCAAGATCTTTGCTAGTCATGGATGCGACAGCCTTAACGTGACCAACATTCTCTGCGATCAAGACAAGCACTACAGGCAGGAAGAGAATGATTGCTTTGCCATCAAATGTTGGATTAGTAAAGGTTGGTAGTGCAAACCACTTCGCAGCCTTGATGCCATCGGTGTTTACATCGCCTTGTACATAAGCCACGAGGTAACCGATAAGCAGACCAAGGAAGACGCTAATGCGTCCCATGAATCCACGAGAAAATGCTGAGATTACGCCGATTGATGCCAGCGTGATCACACCAATCATGGGAGCTGCGACAAAGTTATTCTTTGCCGCTCCTGCAAGGTTCAAGCCAATGACCATAACGATTGTCCCTGTAACTACAGGAGGCAACAGCCAGTTAATCCATCCGATGCCCGATTGGCGAACAATGAGACCAACGACAGCCAAGATGACACCAGTTACTACGACGCCACCAAGTGCTGCACCCATTCCGCCACTTGTTTTTGCTGCAGCGATTGGTGCTAAGAAGGCAAAAGATGATCCAAGGTAGCTAGGAACCTTGTTTTGAGTTAAAGCTAGGAATATGAGGGTTCCTACGCCTGAGAAGAACAGGGTTGTTGTTGGGGGAAATCCGGTAATGATCGGAACTAAAAATGTTGCACCAAACATTGCCGCGATGTGTTGAACACCGACGCCGATTGTGCGGGGCCAGGTAAGACGCTCATCAGTTGAAACAACTTGACCTGAGTTGACCGACTTTCCGTTTCCATGCAGTTTCCACGAGAGTAGAGACACGTATGACTTCCTTCCTGAGGGGCCCGAAATCGAGCCTGAGAGTTCAGCGTAGAACTGGGCTGGGCGTTACCTGTGTGTACGCCACGCCTGCAGGGGGTGAAGATTTACTCGGTAGGCGTGTTCAGGTTGCGCGGTACGGGTATATCCCAATAGATTACGGCTCGATATATCGAATAGATACATACAACGGAGTAAGGAGGGTCAGATGCGCTCGCGTTCAGAATCGCTTGAGTTCGCCCTCCTGGGCCTACTTTCGCAGGCTCCCTTGCATGGTTATGAGCTTCGTAAGCGTATTCAAACAATCTTTGGACCATTCCGCGCTCTGTCATTTTCAGTGCTGTATCCGCAACTTCGTCGCATGGTGGAGGCGGGCCTGATCGAAGAGTCGGTCATGGAAACTACATCACGCCGTTCACGAATCGTTTATGCGATTACCGATAAAG